>NZ_WRFL01000003.1:0-82952 GCF_009778815.1 Candidatus Bathycorpusculum sp. | reverse complement strand
CCTGTGACTGTAGCTAGGGCGGTTCGGTTGAGATTTTTTTTCTCTTTTAGCGCCTCAATTATCCGGGCGATAACATAGAGATCAAGCTTGGAACTCGACTTTTTCGAACTCGACACTAAACCACCGCAACTCCCAAACCAACATATCTAACGCACGCAACTCTCGATAGCGTCTCAGAAAATCTTTGCCAAGCACAAAGACTACAACTAAAACAGCAATAAACCCCCAAAAGAAAGCTCCAGACAGTACTGATTTATGCAAAACTATCAGCGTTAAGCTATTCCATGCAAGCTCAAAAGTAGCCACTGAAATAACCAAACATGCCCCAGCCTTAAGAAGACTATATATTGCGTAGCCAAACCGTGCCATAGAGATATCTTCCAAGGTCTTTTCCCAATTCAGTTCCCCCAATAGTTTTAGAGTAGAGGCGAAGCCTTTAGAAATTTCAGGACGCCATTCACCTACTTTAACGGCGTTGATTTGTTTTCGCATATATAATATCCCACAGGCAAGACCCACCAGTGGAATCAGGGATGCCAAAAATCCCGCTACAAACATAGGGTTATTGGGGCCGGGTTCTAATCCGTAGATGTCAAATACCGTAAGTAGCGCTAAGAATGTTGCTATTGAACCTCCGATGATAAGCATAAAGGGTTTTAGTGAACGTGCTATGGCGTTGTATTTTTTGATATGATCAAGTGTTTCCATTAATTCTGTGACTTTTGAAGTTATTCGTTCATCAGTGATCATTTTGAGCCCTTCAAATGTGTCTGTTTTTAAGGGAATTAACATCCTTTGGGCGATATAAGTAAGACTCTTTTTAAGTACGGAGCATTTGGCTATGTAAACCCTAATCGAGTTGTTGCCTGTTATTTGCTATCTCAACGGAATGATCAGATATTTATCTGCTAAATGCATAGGGTTATTATTTGCTTATCAGCACTTTGAGCTATGTGGGCTGATATACAACATGGGTGACAAACTATTTCCTGAAGCTAAATCTTCAGAGCAGGTTCCCCCAAACGCTACGTCTGTTTTACACAACTCCTCCTATCCACCTATGTATATGCATTATCCTTCAGTGTTCGATCTCGCCGTAATTAAAGTTGGAGGAAGCTTAGCCCAAAACCCCGAAAAACTCCGAACTTTATGCGAAAAAATAGGTGCATTATCTATGAGTCATCGACTAGTTGTGGTGCCTGGTGGTGGTGAATTTGCAGATACTGTGCGTCAACTCGATGATCGCTTTTTGCTATCTGGTAGAGCATCACATTGTATGGCTGTTTTAGCCATGGACCAGTACGGCTTGTTACTAAATGATTTAACCGCTAACTCAGTTGTTGTACAAGGGCTAAGGGAAACCCAAACTGCACTGGCTCAGGGAAAGTTGCCGATTTTTCTACCCTCCCAACTCTTGTTCGCTGAAGATCCCTTGGAAAACTCTTGGGAGATTACCTCTGATTCTATAGCTCTCTATCTCGCCACCAAACTTGAAGCACAAAGACTACTCTTAGTTACTGATGTGGATGGTATCTACACCCAAGACCCCAAAAGATACCCCGATGCTGAGTTAATTAAAAAACTAACTCCACATAATCTTGTAGAGCTGTCTATGCGCACAAGTGTGGATCAGATGTTGCCCAAACTACTCTTAAAGCAGCCGATGGATTGTTTTGTAATAAATGGATTGTTTCCTCAACGCACCATAGACGTTCTAGCTGGGCAACCCGCAGTTTATACCTTAATCAGTACGTCGCTTTGAGGTTGCCTGAATATTTGCTGGTGACATAACAGTTGCCAGTTTCGGTTTCTCTTTTAATCCGGTAAGTTTCTGTAGCTCTATCCATTTATCCAAAAACGCCTGTCCCTTGCTGGTTATGAAGAATTTTTGTCTATTGTCTCTTTGAACCTGTAGTAGCCACTGCCGCCCAAGTAGTTGTATGAGATAATTCTGAAGCATCGAGTAGGATAAGTGAGTTTGGTGCCGAATGAAGGTTTGAGTCTGGGGGGTTTTGCAGATAACAAGTATATCTGCGATAATTTGTATACGGTCTCGTTTATGGTTAAAAGCCACGCCTATCGCCTACTAGTTGGCGAACCGCTAAACAATTAAACGTTTGTTGTAACCCTTGAGTAGTCACAGAAGCTGTAAATGGCAAGATAGAAAAAAGAAATGGAGTAGTTGCACTAGATTTTTTGTTTGTCTATGACTTGTCTGATGGTATTGCCGCAGCAGTCATAGAGTGCGATGGTTAGTTGGGTTCGTTTACCGTTCTTGTCGGGTTTGCCGGCCATTTTCCAGGTTTTCTTTGCGGTCTTTACTTCTTTTCCACAAGCGGGACATTTTGCCATGACTGTTCTCCTATTATCTGTAATGTGTGTATATCTTTAAAAGATTTCCTTTGATCGACTTCTAACATAACTAAGATATACCCATTTTATGAAGAAACCATGGCTAAAATCTGACTTTTATGTTAGCAACCAAGTGCTATGTGTTATACGTGTTTGCAGACTTTTAGGCTCAACTACAAAATATCTATTGTTGATCTCTATTGAGTGACCAAAAACTCGACGTTGCCATCGTCTTAGGTAGAAACGGTCCTTGAAGCGAAACAGTTGTTTCTGACACCCAAGACAAGCGTAATCCCGAGATAGCTAAAACGCATTTGACCCTCAATAACTAAAAAGGGGTTGTTGCCTAATAGCGTCTGAAAATGGTTATGCTTCAACTACTTCGGCGTTTTTATGTATGTTTACCTCTCCGTTGCCATCCGTAACATAGCCGACTTCAACATGTCGGATTTTGCGCTTATCTAATTCGCTTTGTAAATCATCGGTGTCTTTTTTGGCAATAGCGATTAGTATGCCGCCTGCGGTTTCCTTTGATTCACCGCTTAGAAGTGGATATCCAAAAATCTCTGATAATACGGGTGTGCCGCCGATAACCCAAAGCTTATCGATAATGATGTTTACTCTACTCAACTCGGCCATACTTGTTGCATGTCCTTTGAGCCCAAAGCCTGTGACATCGGTGGCGGCATGGACCGGGACCTGTTGCATAGCTTCTGCGACGGATTTATTTGAGGTAATCATACCTGTGATGGCTTGGTTAATTGTTCTCTCCAAAAGGTCGTCTGGTATGTCTTTTAAAAGTTCACGATCTTGCGCTTCTTTACGCAGACGATAAGCGGCCATAGCTGGAGCAATTCCTATGGGTTTAGTGAGGAATAATCGATCGCCCGGTTTAGCCCCTTTGGTGTAGACTATTTTTTTAGGATCCCCGATCCCTGTTGCGGCGCCGCCGATGATCGGCCAGGGATTGCGGATAGTATGTCCCCCAACAATTGGGGTATCTGTCTCACGGCAAAAATCTCCAAACCCCTTGAGCATACCAACGGCGAGTTCGCTTGGCATATTCTCCGGATAAGCCATAATCGTCAGGATACTGGCAATTTTAGTTACTGCCATGGTATAGATATCGCTTGTAACGTTGCTACCTGCGATCCTGCCCTGAATCTCGGGTTCATCCACCATTGGTGTAAAAAAGTCCAAGGTGTTAAGAATTGCTGTGTTTGACGTAATTTGAATAACACTGCTGTTCTCCCCAGGCCCCGCCAACACCTCTTCACCCAAATCAACGTTTAAACCCGCTTGATTGATAAGTTCACCCAGTTGATACTGGGGCAGTTTACAGCTGCAACCATGAACAGGAACCGCTTTAGTTAAGCGATAACTCATCGTACTCTCCTCCTATAGTTCATCTATTTGTACCAATAAAAACTTGATTATACTCTAAAAAATGGATAATAACCCTAAACATACCGCTCTATCTATTCATCTATCTTTGTTTAGCTAAAGTCGGTTTGTCGGTGGCTAATTCATCAAGTATAACCAGTGCTTCGCCAAACGGCATACCTAGTCGCTCAGAGAGCTCAGTGGCGGTGATGTCTTTTTGAGCAGGTAGAATTGTGTCACGGACATATGCTTTATGGCTAGGATACATAGCGGCGACGTGGACGGTTTCCACAAGCAGTTGCCAGAGGCGATCTTTTGAGTACTCTTCCAAATCCATATCGATACCAGACTAATTTACCTACTTGATGAAACAGAAAGATAAATCTGTCTTATACCCTCTAACACTGTGAGGAATATTTTTGAAAGTAGCTATATACCGTGGTGTAAATCAAGTTCAAATCGAAAACGTTCCCCTGCCCCCAATCAAAGCTGGACGGGTACTTGTTAATTTTGTGGCAGGCAGTATTTGTGGCACTGATATGCACTTCTATCGTGGCGATTGGCGATGGATGAAAAAGGGCCGCATACTTGGACATGATGCCTGCGGTATACGAACCGATACCGGCGAGCGGGTAGTTATGGTTCCCATGGTTAACTGCGGCCACTGCTACTTTTGCCTTCACGGCCTGCCCTCCTACTGTACCCGAGGCAAATTCTATGGCTTAACCCGAGATGGATTCTTTGCAGAATCCAAAGCAATGCTACCCCGAAGTCTCATAACTATGCCCTCAAATATTAGCGATGAAGAAGGTGCCATAGTGGAGCCCGTTGCATTGGCGCTACGGGTACTTAATTATCTACAGCCAAACTTGGGTGACTGGGTAACTGTGGTGGGGCAGGGCGCCATAGGTTTGCTGATGACCCAGATTGCATTGTTAAAGGGGTGCCGAGTTATAGCCGTGGATTTGGAAAATTACCGCTTAGAGTTTGCACAGAAATACGGTGCAGACATCACTATAAACGCCCAAAAAGAAAATGTTATCCAATCAGTACGTAAACTAACTAAACATGGCTCTGATTTTGTGATTGAAGCCACTGGAAACATAGCGGCGGTGGAGCAGACACCGTTTTTGGTACGTAAAGCCGGCAAAGTAGCGCTTATAGGTGAATCGAGAGGCCGATTAAACTTGGCGGATGCTGATGAAGCATCATTTTTCACTATGTATATTTCACCAATAGAATATCCCGCCGCAGTAGAGATGATTGCACGCGGCTTGGTAGATGTGAAGGGCTTGATTACCCATCGCTTTAACCTCGACGAATTCGAGCAAGCACTCCAAACAGCCAATACCCCCTCTGAGAAACCGCTAAAAGTCATAATTGCCCGTTAAGCAAATGCTTTATCTTGGTTTCACATTTTACCCCTGTGATTGCTATGTTGATCGAAACCTTTAGTGTTGGCATGTTATCCACCAACTGCTATCTCGTCAGTTGCTCTCAAACAAAAGAAGCAGTCATCATTGATCCCGGGTTAGATTCCCTCTTTGAAACAAAACTAATCACAGATTACATAGACCAAGCCGGCTTAAAGATCAAATACATCCTAAACACCCATGGCCACTCCGACCACATTAGAGGCGATAGCATCCTGCAAAAAAAGTACAATGTTCCAATCTGCATCCACCCCCAAGATGCCTACTTTTTAGCAGACATAGACACCCAAGGCCAGCCGGCTCATATCCTGCTTGAAGAGAACAGTTTAATCAAATTCGGCGATGAAACCCTAAAAGTTCTCCATACCCCCGGCCACACCCCTGGTAGCATATGTCTCCTAAACGAGCAGGTGGCATTCACAGGCGATACCCTATTTGCGGGCACCATTGGCCGAACAGATTTCCCCGAAGGTTCCCACAGTGACATGATGCGCTCCTTGCATAAAATTGACGCCTTACCCGATTCTTTGCAAGTCTACCCCGGACACGGCGAAACCTCAAAAATTGGAAACGAAAAAAGAGTAAACCCCTTCCTAAACCACTAACTGGTTCTTTAGGCGCTGGGCGTTTGGCTGAGTTCTTGCAATGCCCGTAGGCGTTTAATGATGTTTGGATGGGTAGAAAAGACCTCCAAGAACCGGTCACCCGACGTAGGTTGCCTTGCAAGAGTTTCTCTGAGCCGGTCTTTTTTATTTGTGGCTTTGGAGGTGTGGAATTTTTCGGCATCGGCATTGTTTTGATCAGGATCGGCAATAAAGAGTGCCTTGTAGGCTGAGTTGTTTTTAGTTTGTTCTTTGTTGGATCTGCTGGTGTTACGTCTGCTTGTCTCAGTGATGGTGACTAAGCCCATGGAGAGCTTTTCAGCACCGTTCTCAACAATTGAGGCACTATGACGATCCGCATAATACTCTCGTAGCCGGCTAAGATAGAGCGTAAATAGCGTTAACACCCATGAGAAGACCATAAATCCAATTCCAATTAGCGCGTTGTTGCCGCCGCCTTGGTTTTTGCGGTTCCCACCAAAGATACCTGAGAGCATCATAGTGTAGCCGATATAGTAGAAAAGAGACGGCAAAAACGAGACCGCCATCATGACTTGAACATCGCGATGTTTTAGGTGCCCCAATTCATGACCTAAAACGGCTTCAACCTCACCTTCCTCGAGGTTACTTAGCAGTCCCTGGGTTATGGCGACCCGATTACCGGTTAGAGGCGAACCATACGCAAATGCATTGGGCAATGGAATTTGAGCAAGCATAAGCTGAGGCTTTTTGATTTTGCTTTTAATGCTTAGCTCTGTAACCATTTGATGTAGTTTGGGGTTGTCGCCTTCTTTTAGTTCTCTAACTTTGTATATGGCACCTACCAAGTAGGGTGAGAGAAGCCACTGGGCAACATTTACGATCACAACTAGTATGCCCACAGTTATTATGCTAAAGTAACCCACATAGAGCATAACCGCTGAAAAAACTAGGGTTGTTAACCCAAAGATGGCGGCTAATGTAGCAACCATAGAAAAATGAAGCTTCCAAGCACTCATCTAAACTCACTCTAATTGAACCTTTGGATTCATATAACTTTTATGCGAACCCACTGTTACATTTGCAGTTTACTTGTTTTACTCAACCCCATCCGTAGAGTAAAACCTGTTATAATAAAGCCTTAACTCAATTGATTCTGCAAATGTGTGGACCCAAAAATTGTTGTAGCTTGCTAATCAGCATTGAGATTTTGCGTTGTTATAGGTTTTGTTCACAATGCTTTATATTTGACAAAAGTCTAGCAATATAGTAGTAGATGCATGACTTGAGTTAATCAAGATGCTTTTTTGGTTTATTGCTTGGTTGTGTTTTGATGAAAGATAAACTTGTAATTGTAGGTGGCGGTGAAACAGCCGAGTTAGCGTACGAATATTTTACTCAGGATTCCAACTATGAGGTTGTCGCTTTTTCTGTTGAGCGTGCCTATCTTGGTAATAAAACGCTTTTTGGGTTGCCGGTGATTCCCTTTGAAGACATTGAGAACCTCTATGAGCCCTCAAAGTATGCACTGTTTATAGCCATATCCTTTACTGAGCTTAATCGGATAAGGACTCGGCTCTATTTGCAGGCAAAAAGTAAAGGCTACAAACTGGCTTCCTATGTTAGCTCAAGAGCCTTTGTGTGGCGGGATGTGGAAATCGGTGAGAACTGTTTCATATTTGAAAACAATACCCTACAGTATCGCACAAAGATAGGTAACAACGTAACCCTGTGGTCAGGCAACCACATTGGTCACCGCAGTGTCATTGGTGATAACTGTTTTATCGCCTCACAGGTTACTATCTCGGGGTTTTGTCAGGTCGGTGAGAGTTGCTTTATTGGCGTTAATGCTTCTTTGGTGAACAACATCAAAATCGCCAAGGACTGTATAATTGGGGCCGGTTCAGTTGTTTTAAATGACACCTTTGAGGGATTAGTGTATGTTGGTAATCCTGCCCATCCCCTGCCTAACCGAACGAGTTTCCAAGCTCTAAATGTCACTGCAGAAACACAACCCCTAGTAACTATGGTTGAGGAGAAAATTCTCTCCTCGGTTATAGCTAAGCCTGTTTCTGCGCTAAACCTGCCGGTGAATCAAACCGGCTGATGCAAAAAGTTAGGTGTTTGAGTTGATGAATAGGCAGCTTGATTTGGTTACTTCGATGTAGGTGTTTTTGATTTTTGATTTTAGGTAGTTTAGAAAGGTTGTTGGGTTTTCGATTATGGGTTTTATGTTGTAGTTTTTGTCTTTTTTAAATGATGTTATGAATTCGTATAGGTAGTCTGCGTTATTTATTCTTAATGAATTGATGTATTTGACGCATTCTATGTTTTTAAAAAAGGGTTGTAGAATAGTTTCTCCGTTTTCTAAACAAAACTTTTTATTTGCACCATTTAGCGGAAACACCACATCAGAATCAAACTCTAACACCAACTCTTTTAACTCTTGGAGATGATCCAAACCCGAAGTTGTTGCATAAAAGTAACCTTCCGGTTTTAAAACTCTCACTACCTCCGATAGAGCCGCTTCAACATTATCACTATGGTAGAGCATAGTGTTAGCCAAGATTCTATCAAAAAAACCTGCAGAACAAGTAATGTTTTGAATATCTATAACCTTAAAACTATACTGACTGGTCTGGTTGTTTATTCGTTCTCTGGCTTGGTTTAAAAAATCTTCAGAGACATCCGAAACCAAAACAGAAACCCCAAACGGAACACGCTCAGCATTTTTAACCCACATCTCACCATTACCCGCACCCAATTCAAGCACCCTATGCCCCGCTCTAACATCCATCAAATCAAAAATCCAATTAAACCAATTAGTACCATTAGTTGAAAACCTATCATGCAATAAAATCCGACAATTAAGATTATACTCCTCACAACTATCCACAACATTCACCAACCTAAACCTTAAACACACCACACAACAAAAGCTACAGCAAAATAGCCTGCACGGTGATTATTCTTTATGTATTTTGTGATCTTTGGTTAGGCTGATATAGAGCTCTGGATCAAGATAGCGCTTAGGTGTGTATGCTTTAGCAAAAATCCCACTAACAATCATTGTTTGCGCCAAAAGCCCCTCAAACTCACAATCAACTAAACTCAAACCAACTTGATTAATTTCCCCTTTTCTATGCATATAACCACACCAAATAGCCTAATAACTGCAACATATAGTTTACTCGATAACCAGTAGTTTCAAATGTGTTTGATCCATTAACTATAACAGGGCTATTTGAAAAAATCTATCAACTGCATTTTTGCCCGCCGATAGGTAAAATGGCCGTTCTCTTTTTCATCAATAACAACTGGTGCAACACTTCACCGCATACCCCATCGCTGTATTTTTAAGTCTCCTAAAAGTTTCGATGGTCGTTCTGTGTTGATGAATTTGGAGATTTTCCTCTAATGTAGGTTTAAAGCAATATGGTCAGTAAAAGAATCTGGGTGATCTAATGGGTACACAGTTTAGTTTTATGCGAAAGGTAATCAGCTATAAAACAACGGAGTCGTGGACCACAATTCCACATATAACTTTTATTTATGAGGCTGATGCAACCGAAATGCTGAATGCATTTGATAACTTAACTGAAAAAAATCAAAAGTTCAAATTGACTCTAAACACTTTATTACTGAAAATATTTACCGAAGCGGTCAAAGCTGCGCCGCAGGCGAATGCTCATATAAAATACCACTCTAAACGTATTACTGGCGAGATTGAAGTCATAAAAAATATCGATATATCTATGCCATGGTTACTTGAAAATAACGAAATTGTTGTTATAAATTTAAGAAATTTTGAAGATAAAACGCTTGTAGAAATGCAAGAATATATTAACAAAATTGCACAGAGAATAGGTAATTGCAACATTCATATTCCGCTGTACCGAGTTTCTGTCAGCAGTATGATAGACGAAATAAAAAAAGGACATTTGTTAAAAGCCCTGAATGCATTTTTAGGGGCCGTTTTTGATAAATCAAAACCTAACAAAAAAGAAATGAAAGAATATGACCAGATCCCCATAGAAGATAAAATAATCCCCTCTGATCTGCAACCTGGAACGATTACAATCTCTAATTTAGGTGCGGCTTGTAAGGGGTTAAATGGATTTATGGGCATTTTAGAGGTTATCCCTCCCCAAGTTTTCGCAATAGGCATAGGCTGTATTCAAGAAAAGCCCTGTGTAATAAAAAATGAAACTAACCAAACATCTATTGAGGTGCGAAAAGTGCTTCCTCTATGTTTAGGATTTGACCACCGAGCTTTGAATTTTGGCGAGATAGTGCCCTTTATTCAAAAACTGGAGTATATTTTCAAGCATAGCGAATTACTCGGGGATTGGTATTCCAAGTGAACTGTCTCCAGCCTACCCGCCAAGCAAAGCTGACTAAATTTTTTGTTACAACTACACTTTGTTGTTGCTAACGACGTTTACGTGTCAATCTATTTATTTTGGGCCCATAGCGTTGTGGTCTCTTAAAAGGTGCCTTTTGGAGTACTGCATGTCATAACCGCTTAAATATCTCATCTGCCCTTCCTAACTCACGGAGACGCCCTGTATGACTGAAAAGCAAGATTGGCAACACCTCTATATGCTCCTCAAACTCGCTGAAACCGGCGCCTATAACCGAACCGCCAAAATCTCAACGGAGTACTTGGCCAAAAAACTAGGCATCAGCCAGCAGACCGTTTCACGCTACCTCATTGATTTGGAACATAAAGCCTGGATAGGGCGCATCATAACCCCTGATGGTAGTCTCATAAAAATCGAGCCCCTAGGTGCTGGAGAACTCCAAAAACTCTACAGTAGCCTCAAAATTTTGATGGAAAAAACCTATCCCCCCTCAGTCACATTAGAAGGCACCGTCTTTACCGGTTTAGGCGAAGGTGCCTACTACATATCCAAATCTGACTACAAAAAACAGATTGTCGAAAAATTAGACTTCGAACCCTACCCCGGAACCTTAAACATTAAACTATCAAGCGATTATGACCTCAAAACCCGCCTAGACCTCGAAGCATACCCCGCAGTAGAAATCACCGGATTCCAAAATGAGTCCCGTAGCTTTGGCCTTGTCAAATGCTACCCCGCCATAATCGGCGGCAAAGTCAAAGGCGCCCTAGTGGTAGCAGTTCGTAGCCATTATGACACCTCAGTTTTAGAAATCATAGCCCCCGTCTGTTTGCGCAAACAACTAGACCTCAAAGACGGCCACAAACTCAAAGTAGAAATCTGCACCATCCTCTAAAAGCTAAAACGGTGTGTTGCGGTACTTAAATTCCCATGAAATCTGCTGTTCAGGTTTACGCCGAGATGCTATCCAATAACCCAAAATAAGGCCCAAAACTAAGCCCCCTAAATGCGCTAAAATATTTACATTCTCACCAGTATTGATGATAAACAAGAAAAATGCAAACATTAGCGCGCCCACGATGGATTGACGAACCGCCCGCCTATCATAGATTAGATAAGCCCCAAACAAAGCAAAAATAGCACCTGAGGCTCCAACAGACACAAAATATACCCCGCCGGGCGCCACCCCCATTGCTAACGAGAGTACATTACCTGCTAAACCACCCAGCATATATATCCCTAAATATTCTGATAGCGAAAACATGCTCTCTGCTTTTTGTCCAAAGATAAACAAAAAAATCATGTTACCCGCAAGATGAAAAATTGAGGCATGGATAAACATCGATGTAAAAAGTTGCCAGACGGCGCCTTGAAACACAAGAAAATTAACCTGCCCCCAAACAACTATGACACTGTTGGGTGTTTGTAAGATGTTTCCTCCGATTATGACTCCTGCAATATAGATAGCCACATTTAGCATGATGAGAATAACAGTGGGCCTATATTTCTCACAATTCATAGCTACGAACCATTGCCGGCAAGTTTGTCAAGTATTTGCTGTTTAATCTTTGAGGAGCTGTCTAAAGTATTTTCCCCAAATTTACTGATACGAACAACCAAAATGGGTTGATTATGTGTTGCTATGTATTCTTTGACTTCCTGCTCCATTGATATTTGATCATAGCCCAAAGCAACAATGTCAGGCTGGATTTGTTCAATAACTTCCCCAATTTCTAAACCCTCAAACCCCAACACGGCCTCATCAACCACCCTTAGCGATTCCACAAGAGCACACCGCTGAGTCTCACTCATGATAGGCTTTATACCTTTGAGCTTCTCAGCAGTACTGTCACGGGCAACAATAACGACTAATTTTGCGTTTATGCCGCCTGCTTTTTTTGCATCTTCAAGAAACCGCACATGCCCCAGATGTAGCAAATCAAAGACGCCTGAGGCAATCACAATTTTTCGGTTGGATTTTCTTGTTTGGTTGGCCATTGGAAATTCACCGCACCCATCAATCTAAGCGCGTCAAGTAGCCCCTCGCAGTAAGCCACCGACGTCAAACTGGTTCCAAGCTTATTTTCTGCTTTATAATACTTTGCATCCTCCAAATAATCAACAGCCCAGCGCAAAACCTCTTCAACAGTTTGCTCCTCGACACTAAAGGGCGTTGGATTGCGTTTAAGTTCAGAGAGCACCTTCTCAGCTGAGACAATGTATTTGTTGGTAAGATACTCTATGCTCATCTAACAAGACTCCTAAACTCCACCGGTGCCCCAGCAAAAGCACAAAGCGCCTCAACTTCCATAAAGTGCAAATCTCCCGGGATGATGAGACTAAACGGTGGTTCACCAAAATCAAATCCAACCACATCTTTGACAAACCCCGCTTTAACCACCGGGCTGTTACTGCCTGCTCTTGCAATACCCACCGCTGGCGTGCGAGGGGTTATGGTGTTTTGTTTCTTTTTCTCCTCCATATTTAGCAGTTGTTCTAGAGCGTCTTTAATGGAGAGATAGCGGTTCTCGGCTTGTCTTAGATCCAAAAGACACAGTGTATGTAGGCCCAGTTTTTGATTTTGAGATATGACATTGTAGGGTGTCTCTGAAAAGTTATCTGCAAAGGGCACGGTGACGGTTTTGCCAAACTTGTAATTATGCAAACCCGAGAGACTCACAATCGCTGACATGATCGATATGCCATGAACAATACGTGTGGTGATGCCTTGTTTTTCTGCATCGATACGCAGGATGATATGGGTTGTAGCAATAAAGGGATCCCCAGGCACCAAAAAAACCGCTTTCCCAACTTTGGCCGCTTGCAGAATAGATCTGCCGCTTTCCTCCTCAAGATCACTTCTGGTGAGCATCTGAATTTTTCTACCACACAACCTCACTAAGCGCTCTAGGCTAAAATCAGGCATACGACTGGTGTAGGTCTCCATAAATATTGCATCGGCACTTTTGGTTTCCTCTAAACCCCTAAGCGTGATGCCCTTTTCATCGTTTAACCCTAACCCTACAAATACTAGTTCACTCAAATCCAATCCCAGCATGTAGAGGAAACTCTAACATAAGAAGTTATTTTTCTTTGATCTGTCCCTTAATCAGCTCATCATTTGCTTGACAGACTCCACAGACACACCTTATCACCACAGAAAAAGAGCTCGTTATAGTGGATTTGTCAGTTTGTTTAGTAAGCATCTTGGCGTTTAAACGGCAGTTTTAGCGGTTGCTTTTTCTTTAAATTTTCTGCCTCCACCTATCTGCTCTTTGAGCTGTATAGCAAGTTGGATAGCCGTTTGGATGGAACATCCAACCAAACCTTTATATGATTTACCTAAAGAGAAAACCTCAGTATCCAGCGGACAGAAACCAGCCATGAAGCCAATCGAAAGCCTCACCAAAGATAACATAAAAAACCTCAAACCCTGTCAACACGGCGCAGAGGTTCATGGTGCCGCTCAAGAAAGTGGATATACACCACACGAAATTCTAGATTTCAGCTCAAGCGTCAACCCCTTAGGGCCCTCAAAAAAAGCCCTCGATGCCATCCAAGGAGCCTTTAATGAAATTGTTGCTTACCCTGACTCAAACTCTACAACCCTTCGAGAAACAATAGCCAAACACTTTAACGCTATAACTAAAGACAACATCATTGTAGGCAACGGTTCTACCGAGTTGATGTATCTCTTTGCAGAGACATTTCTCAAACGGGGCGAAAAAGCACTGATGACCGCACCCACATTTGGCGAATACGAACGCGCCGTGCGAAAAACCGGCGAATCCGTCAAATTCGTAAAACTGGACAAAAATTTCCAAGTGGATGTTGAAGCATTCAAACGCGAAATGACAGGTTGCAAACTAGTGTTTCTCTGTAACCCCAACAACCCCACAAGCAAACTCATCCCAAAAAACAACCTAACAAACATCATCGAATCGGCTCTCTCCCAAGATATCTTGGTTTTCCTCGACGAAGACTTTCTCGAATTCGTCGACGACGAAAAAAACGTCTCTTTGATACCCCAAATCAACAAATACCCCAACCTATTTGTGTTGCGCTCATTCACAAAAATTTTTGGATTAACCGGATTAAGGGTTGGCTATGGTATCACCAGCAAAGAAATCGCTGAAGTGTTACACTGTGCCAAAATTCCCTGGAACGTTAACTGCCTAGCCCAAACAGCCGCAGCAGTTGCCCTCAAAGACGAGGCCCATCTACAAATAACCCTCGATCTTATCAAACAAGAAAAAACCTGGCTCCAAACCCAACTAGGCAACATTTTCTCGTTTAGGTTCAGCCCTCCGGATGCAAACTTTTTCTTCATAGACATCGAAAAAACAGGCTTAACCGCCAATGCCCTCAAGCACCTAATGCTAAAACAAGGCATTCTAATCCGAGACTGCAGCAACTTTGTTGGCTTAAACGAGTTCTACATCCGAGTAGCAGTTAAAACTCACGACCAAAACATGCGCCTAATAGAAGCGTTTAAACAAGCACTAACGGTTTGATGGCATGTTTAGCTTTTATATTTCACTGTTCATCGACCCCATCCTTATCTTTATTTTAGCTTTCCTTATCGATCTGGTCTTGGGCGAGTATCCCGATCGCATCCACCCCACTATTGGCATAGGCAAACTCATCACCTACCTCAAAGCAAAAGCCAAAAACAAAAATCCCCGAATCGAAAAAACCAACGGCGTATTGATGGCTCTTGCGGCAATACTTGCATTTGCCCTGCCAGTTTTTGTACTGCTTTATCTGCTAAGAGGTCTGCCCCATCCAATAGGCGAAATTCTCTACATCATCGTTGGAGCAATCCTCTTCAAAGCAACCTTTGCCATATCCGGCATGGGACAATACACAAAACCCATCGCACTCGCCCTAAAAAAACGTGATATAGACGGCGCTCGCAAATGGCTACCCTATATTGTTCGCAGAGACCCAACCAGCCTCAACGAACGCCAAATAATCTCTGCCGCAGTCGAATCCATCGCCGAGAGCACAACCGATGGCATCACCGCACCGTTTTTCTTCTACGCCCTACTGGGGGTTCCCGGTGCCTTTGCATACCGCGTTATAAATACCCTAGATTCAATGGTGGGCTACAAAAACGCTGAATACAAAAACATCGGCTGGTTTAGCGCAAAACTCGACACACTAACCAACTACATACCCGCACGAATAACTGCCTATTTGATGGTTGTTGCCGCATTTTTCTCAGGTGCGAACTGGCGAGAATCCTGGCGTATTCTCCAACGCGACAAACACAAAACCTCAAGTCCAAATGCAGGCTACACCATATCTGCCATGGCAGGTGCACTGGGTATCCAACTTGAAAAAACAGACCACTACAAACTCGGCGATGACAAAGGCCACATCTCATACGAAGATATTGGCAAAGCCCTGCGCATCATGGTGATAACCTCAGCATTGTTTGGCATAGTAGTTGTTCTGCCAATCATAGCCCTCAGAATATATGTTATCGGAATATAGTATTTACGTCACAGTTGACCTAAATCACCTATCATACTTTCCATATTGCCCAAATTTACCGTGTTTTAGCTCGTCTTGCAATATGTCATAATTATATCCGGCGCTTTCGCGGTATAATCCGGTTTTAACATCACAAATTTTCTTAAAAGTAACAGAGTTATGCACTATGTTTAATGCTTGTTCTATTGTTTTTTTCTGTTCTTCCACCAAAATATTAGCTAAGTCAACAGCTAAATGTTGTATCAATAAATCCTGTTCCTTTGTTATCTCCATTTATTCCACCGCCTTTAAATATGCTATAGCTTTTTCGGAATGAAAGGAATATTGATTTGTTAGATTTTTATATGTAATTTGTTTAACAACATCATCTATGCTCATAAAACCGCTCCGAAATAAGTCGAAAGTACTCACCAAATCGTCATTTGCGACCGCGCCAATAACCACATCATATTTGTTATTGCCGTTATACAGCTTATTTTCAGCATCTCTGAAATTTAGTGATCTATTGTTCACGACAAATAAAGCCCATTCCTTATTAGGATTTTCAAATTTTAGTATGTTTAAAGCCTTATCATTAAAAATTTCGTCGCTAAGTTCAAATGCACTTACATTAGGGTTTCCGCCGAATCTATCCGCAACTCTGACTGCCATTCTTTCAGCATGTTCTTTATTTTCGGTTAAATAAAATCCGCGCCCAAAATCTTTGAAGGGGACGTGCTTTTGATAAATCTATATTTATTATTTTAATGTTAGACCCATGATAGAGTATCCTATTAGCCCCCCATTTTTGCGACAAATAGCTTGCATATCTTCTATAGCGTCATTAATGCTTAAGGTATGTTCTTTATTTCATAATGCTTTATAATAAACTGTAATCCGCCATAATTCTCAAGGTATTTGTATGCCTCAATATAAGATAAATTAAATGTATTCGAACTCTTTAATGCACAATACGGTATATGACAGAATTTTGTAAGTTTTGTTTTCGGTAGCTGTTTTTACTGTTGTTCACCTCTATGATCATTATGTCATTCGCCTTAAAATTTCAACCGTTTTTGCCATAAACTAGTTTTCTTTCAGTGATCTGTCTACATGTACCCGAGTCAGCAAAAGGAGACCTGCACTCTGAAGATGTGTATAGCGCCAGATGACTGACCGCATAAATAATCTGCTATCTGCGCTCTTTTTCGCTAAGCTTATAAGGCTCCTTAAGCATTAGCGTTTCGATTAGTTGTTACATTTGTTGTACAACAAATGTTATGAAAACCCGGGGTTTGAATAGTGGTGGATCATCGATCGTTAGACTTTCTTAATCGTCTAACCTTTAGCATTAAAGACAACACAACTCAAGAGGGCGGGTTTGATTGGAAAGCGGCATGTGTCGATGCTGGTATTATCAGCTTGATAACGTTTTTTACAGGCATCGGAACGCTTGTCAATGTGGATGCACTCTCCTGTAATTCACTGTTTGTATTGTTAGCCGCTTGCGGATCAGAGTTTATGGGCATACTTGCTATGAAGCGAGGCCTGATTGCAACACATAACGATAAAAAATAGTTCTACCTACTATTATGCGGCTGTCCAGCTGGTTCTCATTCCCTCACATAATACACACCCTCATACGGCTGGACAGCCGACCTAACCTGCTATAATGGGTCATTGGCTGGTATCTGTTTTTGTGAATTTTATTTTTTCTGGGGTCTACTGTTTATGACTGGATAACAAAACACCCTTCTAGGCGTGTATGTTTGTGGTTGTGAATTAACTAGAACAAGATCGGGGTTAGACCATGGCATGTAATCCAAAGCAGACGGGTGGGCCTGACTAATTGTGCTTGTAGACTATTTGGTTGCCTGCTATGTGCTGGCCAATTAAGCTACTTTTCTATATTGCTGATAGTCGTTTTGAGAGCGGCCTTAGTGGTGTTGAGTAATTTGACATATTATTCATGTGCTCCCTGAAATTGCAGGTATGCACACTGTAACTGCACGCTTCAGCGGCTCAGAATCTTATTGGCCCTCACATGCAACAACATTCTTTTCAGTAGATGACGTAGTAATAACACCTGCACCAACTGAAACGCCCGAATCAATCTCTGACATATACTTCCTACCAGCCATCGGCGGTCTCTTTGCTCTGATCATCGCAGTAGCCATCATATTGATGCTCATGATCAGAAAACGCCCCTGAGCAGTCAAAAACAAAACAGATCAATCAGTAAATCTCTCTCTTTTCTTTTTTTTGTTATTAAGTCTAATAATATCTTTCTATCTTCTATGTTCAGGTTAAGTCTAGCACGTTGCAAACTCGGCCATAAGTCGCCTATTACATCTCAAATTGACCTGTGCTACTTAGAGTTCAGTTATGTCTTGGAAGCTTGTTAGTGATTCGCAAAATCAACAGTTTCATCAGTTGCTGAAAGTTCATACGTGCCCCTTTTGTGGTGGTGCACGAAATTTAGTGGCCTATAAAGATGTAGGCATCCGAACTGAATCGGGGGTTCTTGCTTAAAGCGTGTAGTGTATAGCAACTTTTATACTCTATATTTGTAACTTTGACTTAGGCAAAGTACATGTTTAGCTCAAAGGATGCTACTAAAACATCTGTCAGCATGCTGATGTTGCTCTTTGTTGCAGGCTTGCTTGTAGGTGGATTACTGATGTTCTATGTTAATTCCCAGCAGGTAAATAGCCTAAATGATCGAGTTGATAACCTACAGGCATCTGTCTCTAATCTGCAAGGCTTCCAAAATGCAACCTACCAAAACATAACTCTACTCCAAAATGAAACCTCCCTTGCAGATCTTTATGCCAACGTGCGGGACTCAGTTGTTTTGATCCAGGGTCAAACTGATAGTAAGGGTGTGCAGGGTTCAGGGTTTATCTATGACTTTGCCGGACAAATCGTAATCATAACTAATTACCATGTGGTCGCAGGTACGACAAACCTAAGTGTTACGCTCTCAAACGGCAAAGGCTACTCCGCCACCATTCTAGGTTCTGATCCCTATGTCGATTTATCCATACTCTCCATCGAAGGTGCTAGCGCAGAAAACCTAAAACCTGTAACTATTGTTAGTTCTTCTCCATTGCGGGTCGGCGAACCCGTTATCGCTATTGGTAACCCTTATGGTCTTGTGGGTTCTCTTACCACAGGTGTTGTTAGTGCAACTGGGCGCAGTATTGTTGAGGATTCTGCTGGCGGCTTCTCTATAGCAAATGTCATCCAGACTAGCACACCTATAAACCCTGGCAACAGCGGCGGATTGTTGCTTAATTCCCTTGGTAATGTTGTGGGTATAACTACTGCTATCGTAACTGATTCGCAGGGGTTGGGTTTTGCTATTCCCTCAAACACTATTTTGCGCGAAATCGCAGATCTTATCCAAACCGGGTCCTACCACGGGCACTCCTATCTAGGAGTCACTGGCGGTGACATGAACTATGCTATAGCAACCCAAACAGGAGTATCGGTAACCTATGGTTGGAAAATCGTTTCAATTGTTCGAGACGGACCCTGTGATGGCAAACTAAAAGTAAACGACATTATCATCGGTATGAATGATCAAATAATTAAGAACAACGATGATCTAGCCAGCTACCTCGAAGAAAATACCCTGCCAGGCCAAACCATAGATCTGCTCGTTGTACGCGGCACAGAAACCCTAAAGATCCCTCTAACGCTGGGCACCCGTCCTCCTCCATCTTCCTAACTTCCACTTTGAATCCTGTAAAGTGTTCCAAGTATTGCGGGTAGTATGCAAAATGATATTAAAGTCAAGTTACTGCAAGATACGCTTAGCTGATAACTAATTAGTCACGGATGGGAATATGCAAACCAACGAGTTGCAAGGGGTCCTCAAAGGACAAAAAATTGCCTACTTTTCAATGGAGATAGGTCTAAATAGTCAAATCCCAACATACGCTGGCGGCTTAGGTACCCTAGCAGGCGATGCCATCCGTTCCAGTGCTGATCTTAAACTGCCCCTTGTCGCAGTCACCCTGATTAGTAAATATAACTATTTCAAACAAAAACTTGACTCCACCGGCAGACAAACCGAACAACCCAACGTGTGGAATCCAGAAAAACTCTTAACCCTTCTGCCAAATGAAGTCAACATACAAATTGAGGGACGCACCGTTAAAGTGCACGCTTGGCTCTATGTCTGCCAAAGCATCACTGGTGGAGCAGTCCCCGTGCTGTTTTTAGACACCGATTTTGATACCAACAACCAAGCTGATAGAGAAATATCTTTTTATCTCTACGGCGGAGACGAACGATACCGCCTCAAACAAGAAGCAGTCTTGGGCTTTGGCGGAGTCCGCATGCTTGATTCGCTGGGCTTTCAAATCCGCAAATACCACATGAACGAGGGCCACTCAAGCTTTTTAGCCGTAGAACTAATGCACAAACACAACCAAGACGCAGAAAAAGTCAAAGAACTCTGCATTTTCACAACCCACACCCCCGTCGAAGCAGGACATGACCGCTTCAACTATGAACTAATCCAAGACACACTACCCACAATCGATCTTGCCCTTCTAAAAAAATACGGCGGACAAGAACGCCTCAACATGACACGCCTCGCACTCAACCTTAGCAACTATATAAACGGCGTCGCCAAACGCCACCAAGAAATCTCAAGCAAAATGTTCACCGGATATGAAATTCACGCCATAACCAACGGAGTCCACTCCTACACCTGGACAGGCGAACAATACCGAAAACTCTACGACAAATACCTCCCCGGATGGGCCATCGAACCCGAACTTTTAGCAAAAGTTGATCTCATCCCAGATGGCGAGATCTGGCAAGCCCACCAACAACAAAAACAAACCTTAATCGACTTCACAAACCAAACCTCAAACACTCACCTAGACCCCGAAGTATTCACACTGGGCTTTGCACGCAGAGCAACCGAATACAAACGCGCAACCCTGCTCTTCACAAACCTTGACCGCCTAAGAACCATCAACAAAACAAACAAATTCCAAGCTATATTTGCAGGCAAAGCCCATCCACGCGATGAAGGCGGCAAACACATCATCGAACAAATCTACAACTATACCCAACAACTCAAAATCGACCTAAACATTGCCTACATAGAAAACTATGACATGGACATCGCCGCCAAGATGATTGGAGGCGTTGATGTTTGGCTCAATACCCCCCTGCGACCCATGGAGGCCTCTGGAACAAGCGGCATGAAAGCCGCCCACAACGGTGTGATGAACTTTAGCGTACTTGACGGCTGGTGGATCGAGGGCTGGATAGAAAACCTCACCGGCTGGGCCATTGGACCCCACCCAAAAGAAACCATTGATGATTCGGCATGCTTTACTAAAGAAATAGAGGACCTCTACAACAAACTCGAATACATAATCCTTCCAACATTTTACAACCAACGAGACGAATGGATCCAACTCATGAAAAACTCTATCGGAAAAATCGCTTATTACTTCAACAGTCACCGTATGATGCGCAGATACGTAACCGACGCCTACCTCTAAAACAATCTTGTGCCGCTTCTCGGTCTGTATTTATAGCCTTACACATAGCCAACCTTTTTGTTACCCGTTATACGCACACTTTGGTACCGGTGGAGACCTGCCGTTTTTTATACAGTTCACTTAGGGGTACAATACGTTGTTCACCAGTTTTAACCTCTACTTTCTCTCCGTTGAGTTGATCTTCAAAGTCTTCTTGGGCTTCAACTATCCAGTAACCTGCACTTTTGGTTAAAACCTTGACTCTATAGCACCCTTTATAAAAATAGAAATCAACCATAAAACATCACAAAAGACAAGGTGTATTGAAGTAAATATCTTTCTTGTGCACAACAGCAAGCAAGACACACATCTCTTGGCGTCTATCTGCTGTTTGTTGATTTGTTGGGTATGGCGATCTTTTGAATTGAGTGCAGAAGTTTAGTTTAATTATTATTGAGTTATGGCTGACGCAGGTAGGCTGATGGATGATGACGCTGTTTTAAATATGGCGCTTTACCCTGCTAATGTAGGTGACGGCATGAAGCATATAGATAACAATGAAGCCAAGTTATCCGAGCAAATTTTAGCATTTTGCAAACATATCGCAGGCCAGTCAAAAATTATTGCAGTCGCCCATGTTGATAACTATTCAGCTAACTCCTCAAGTGGTCGGGCGATTCATGAGGTGATGCTGATTATACAGAATTTCCAACCCAGACTTATGCGTTACCTAAAACCTGTCCAAGAAAAAACAATCTCCGTTTTTGCGGTGGATCAGTGGATTTTTGAACGCGACATCGATCGCGGATTACTAGGCGAAGCACTCGCAAGCAAACTCATCTTTCCATACACCGCACTCCAAGGTGAACTGTACCTTCATGAGCGGGAGGTGGCACTCAAAAAACGTCTAGTCATAGAGTTGCTTGAGAACCTATCCATCAACTTTCCCGAGTTGGCACCGCGTATACAGATTCTGCCTCAATATTTCATGTATGAGGTGTTCAATAATCGTGTGCGCGTTTTCCCTCTACTTGCCTACGACTTGACCGATTTAACTATCAGCCTCAAAGATGCTGAAAACAGTGCCCTTAGCTGCTACATAGAGGCACTAAACCAGTTAGAAGCTGAAGAAAAAATCAGCCGCAAAAACGGCTATGTCTTTATAACCCCTAAATTTATCGCCCACTGCCAAAACCCCAAACTACGCTTTATTAACCTCTCTAAATCCGCACCTCGCACATTGTTCTCCTCCCTTTTTGGCGCTCTACCCCAGCTTGCAAACCGAATGGGACAAAATACCGAGACATTTCTACGGACCCAAAAAATCAGTTGGATACGTCCCAACGAACAAACAACTACATTTATTGACTCGCACAAGTATGTTTTCTTCCCAACCGCAGAGGGGCTTGTTTCACTGGCAGACAAACTAGACATCAAAGGCTATACCCAAAAAATGTTGCTTAAAAATCAAAATGTAAACATCGACGTTGCACCCGCAGGCGGCATTTTAAACGATGTCTATGTAATCAACGCCTCAGGCAAAGACGTTAATACAAAAATTCTAGTCAAACGCTTCAAAGATTGGTCAGGATTTAAATGGTTCCCTCTAACGCTTTGGTCATTTGGCGCCCGAAGCTTTGCAGTATCAGGACAAGCTCGACTTGCAAAAGAAATCGCCGCAAGCGAATTCCTACGCACCCAAGGATTTAACGTACCAAAAATCTTACACGTCAGCAACCCCGAATTAATCATCTTTATGGAATTCATCGAAGCCGAAGGACTAACCCAAATCATCAAACGCTACTCCACAACTACTGACAACCAAACCATCTCAGAAGCGATAAACCTATTTAGTCGAGTAGGCGAAAACCTTGCACGAGTACATGGCGCAAACCTCTCATTAGGCGACACTAAACCCGACAACGTCCTCATAAAACCCGATGGCACCATTTACCTCATCGATTTCGAACAAGCAATGCAAGGCGGCGATAAAGCCTGGGATGTGGCCGTCTTTCTCTACTATTGCGGACACTATCTCCAACCTTTTGACAATATTGCCAAAGCAAAAACCCTTACCCACTCATTTATCGAGGGATATTTACGCGGAGGCGGAAGTATTGATATTATCCATAAAGCGGCATTAACCAAATATACCCGAATTTTCAGCATTTTTACTGTGCCGCCAATTATGCTTGCCATTGCCAATATATGCAAAAGCACCGAAGCCCCAAGAACCCCTAACCCAACGTAACCAAACAAAAACAAGATACCAATAGCAAGAGCATTAAAGACACTATGGTGAAAGCTACACCAACAAGACTACACCCGTCGAAGCCGTTAAAACTCAACTATTGCTAAGTAGCTCTTTTTTTCATATTTTTTCCAAAGGGCCTCTCACCTCATAGAGTCTATCAATTAATTAAAATTAATTATTTGATTAAAACTAAAAAGAGGCCAGAGTAAGTTGGCCATTTGCTTAAGAGGAGGTAGTTGAGGTAGTATTTGCCTCTTTAGTTGCCGCTTCTGGTTTGTTGCTTCGTTTTGTCTTCGTCAGTATTCCGTGTATAGTAGAAGATAATCTCGTTGTTAGTTGGGTTTTCTTTGAGTGTCAAAGATATCTCTTTCTTACCCGTTACCATATAGCCGGAAATAGCGGGTGCATATTCAGTTACACTAACCCCAACTGAACCAAACCCAGATGTCTTACTAGCTGCAATTGGATTTTTGGTACCTTGCAGATAATACTGTACCGTATAAGTAACAGACTCAGCCTTGTTGTCTGTGTGTTTGAAAGTAAGCACTATAGCAATCAACTCGACTATGAATATGATAACATTCACAATAGTCCAGTTATCCACTAGAGCCATGGGCCGAGACATATCCTCAGTTAACAAAAACACAACAATACCCACAATACCCATTATAACACTTAACAAAAACCAAAAGAGCCGACGTTGTTTCTGCTTTTTCTTCCCCTCGGTATGATCGTCATCATTGTCAGTGTTTGTGTTTTTTTGTTTTTGATTTGAACTGTATTGTCCTTTAGTATCTTTCTTTTGATCTTGAGCTTGTTGTTTTTTATGTTTTTGATTGCGTTGCAACAGCACATACAAAGTCAGCACGACTGCCAAAATGACGCCAACTATGCTCAATATTAGATTTACAAGCGCCCAAATCGGCTTCTCATCTACATTTCCCCCAGGAGGTGATGTAGTTGGACTCGGAGACGGTGATGATGTTGGTATGGGTGTTGGTGTTGGTGTCGATGTTGGTGGGCGTGTTGTTGGTGTTGGTGTTGGTGTCGATGTTGGTGGGCGTGTTGTTGGTGTTGGTGTCGATGTTGGTGTGGGTGTCGCAGTGGGTGAGGGAGTCGGGTTGTTTTGTTCCCATTGTGCCACATAGGTGGCATCACCCTCAACAGTAGGCGTTGGGTTAGGTGACCAGCCGATAAAGCTCCAGCCCGATTGACCCGTTACCACAGGTGCCTCAGGGGTCAAATCACCCAAAGCGCACACATAACTAACAGCATCAAAAGTACCATACTCACCAGGTAAATATGTCACTGTATACATCAAAGAAGTGCCTTCCTTAAGCCATACTGCAAACAACGTTGCATCTTTTGTGAGGATAAGATATGCAGTTGAGCCGGCGGCAAAGTCGGGTGTTTTTGCATCTGAGGTGTAGGCCCATCCTTGGAAAACAAACCCTTCTCGAACCATGTTGCCTTGAGCGGCAATAAGTACAGAGTGACCCGATGGATATGAGCCACCCATGGGTACTGTTCCGCTTGTGTATCCGTTGCCATTATAGGTTATAGTGTAAAATACGGGTTCGGTGGTCGTCGCCCATTGGGCTACGTAGGTTATGTTGCCTGATACTATAGGGGACCATGTTGGTTGCCAGCCTGTAAACCGATATCCTCCGGTGTGATCAACTGCTGTGTCGGCGCCTGAGTTGGTACCAAATACTGGTGTGGATGCACCAAACGCTAAGCTGGTGTAGGTTTCATCGATGGCTTGCCAGGTGCCCTGGGTTCCAGGGTCATAGATTATAGTGCAGTTTGTTAGGGGTGTGCCGTTTATGTAGCTTATGTCATAGTTGGTATAGCCTTGCTTGAAGGGGACAGTCCAGATTACGTTGATGCCTATTTGGGAGTGGTATAGTGCGTCGTCTATGGGGTTTCGGTTGTATGCCATTGAGGCACGGTTATTTGCAAATACCATACCGTCATAGACAAAGAGATGGTTTAGGTTTGCATAGGCTATCCATATTCCTCCACCGTTGTTGTCTGCAATATTGCTATAAACCAATCCAGTTCGTAGCTCCACAAAGCCTGCTGGGGCTATATAGATGCCTGCGCCGTCAACAGTTGCGGTGTTGTTTGCGATGATGCCGTTGGTCATGGTGAGTTGGCTGTTTGTGTATATTCCTGCTCCAAGACTTGCGGTGTTGTTGGCTATGGTGCCGCCATTTATGGTAACTGCGTTGGGTAGTGTGCTTATGGTGAATATGCCGCCGCCATAGGGTGCCGAATTATTGGCGATGACTGCTTGGCCTGATATGCGAATAATGCTGCTGTTGGTGTTTTGTATGCCTCCGCCATACCAGTTTGCGGTGTTGCCTGAGATGGTTGCTCTGTCAGTCATGCTGATGAGTGATGGTGCAGTGGTGTAGGGGTTCCAATTGTATACTGCGCCGCCATAAAATGAAACCGTGTTGTCTTTGACGGCTGAGTCATTTGCCATGTTTGTTGTGGTGTTGAAGTCGTTAAATACGCCGCCACCATAGAGGGCTAAATTGTTTGAAATAATGGTGTTGTCATACATGTTTAGGGTGGCGTTGTCGCTGTTGTGTACGCCACCGCCTCGGCCTGCTGAAATGCTGGAGCTTAGCGCTTTGTTGTTTGTGATTAGAGCGTTGTTACGCATGTTAAATATGGCGTTGTATGCGTTGTATACACCTCCTCCACCATAATCAGCGGTGTTGTTGGCAATGATTGCGTTTCCCTGCATGTTAAAGGTGGCAAGTCCTAGTGCGCTACTTCCATTGTTTTCTACTCCTCCGGCGTATCCGGTGGAGGTGTTATCGGTGATTTCTCCGTCTATCATGTTGAAGTGGCGGTAGTTTAGTACTCCTGCGGCTCCCAGTGCGGTGTTGTATGCGATTCTTCCACTATACATGGTGAATTCGCCGCTTGTGTCTACTCCTCCGCCGCCGGTGCCTGCTGAGTTGGTTAGAATTTGGCCGCCATACATGTTGAAGACGCCTGCGTTGACATTGAACACACCCCCGCCGTCGATGCCTGCTGTATTATCTGAGATGATTGTGTTGCTATACATGTTGAAGAGGGCTGTTTTGCCTGCGTTGTATACTCCTCCGCCGTTGCTTGAGGCTGTGTTGCCTGAGATGCGGACTATCTCTGGGTATGTGGGGTCACCTAAGACAAATTTGCTGTCATCATTGTAGACTCCGCCGCCAAAAGTAGCTCTATTACCCAATACGGTTGCATTACCCGACATTGTAAAGGTGCCCTGGTCCTCATTGTACACGCCTCCGCCGTCATAAGCAGAATTACTCTCACTATAACTTCCACCGATTATGCCACCAACCATATTAAAAATGGCGTCATAACCGATATTATACACACCCCCGCCACGGTTACTATGACTAGTGCCAGAAACTGTGTTGCCCGAAATCACACCACCTAACATATTAAATATATCCACATTATACACACCCCCACCACCTTCAGCGGCAGTGTTGCCCGAAATCACACCACCTTTCAGGTTAAATGTGGCGGCGACATCATTGTACACGCCTCCACCATAATTATCGGCCTTATTATCTGAGATGACAGCATCGTCAAACATACTAAAGACACTTTTCCAATTGTACACGCCTCCGCCGTCTTTAGTGGCTGTATTATCAGAAATTACACCACCCTTCATGTTGAAAATACTGTTCCAAACTAAAACGCCTCCACCATAAGTTGCAGTATTATCTGAAATTGTACCATCCAACATATTAAATTCGCCAGCATCACCGTCTACCCCACCTCCAAAGTGTGCAACATTGTTGGAGATCTTGCCGTTATACATGTTAAAAACACTATTATAACCATCATCGAAGACCCCTCCACCGCTGTCGTCGGCGATATTGCCATCGGTTACAGTTGTACTGCCAATAATACCTCCATACATCTCAAAGGTGCCCAAGTTATACACCCCGCCACCCGCACCAGCTTGGTTTTTGGAGAAAGTGCCATCTCTCATGGTGAAAAGAGTGGTAAAAGTGCCATCGGGGCCATCATTATACACTCCGCCGCCATACGATCCAGCTTTGTTTTCTATAAAAGTGCCCGTAATCAATGTAAATGTACCTTTAACACCATTTAAAACGCCTCCGCCATCTTCGGCCTTATTTTTAGAGAAAATACCCTCCTCCATCACAAAAATGCCCAAGTTACTAACTCCGCCGCCGGCACCAGAAGCGGTGTTTTCCGATAAAGTTCCATCTTTCATCTCAAAGGCGACTATGTTATACACTCCGCCGCCATTATAAGCTGAGTTTTTTTGGATCGTACCCCCGTTCATGATAAATTTGCCCCAGTTATAAACGCCTCCGCCATCAGTATCGTCACTATGAGGTTCATAGTCTATGTTGTTTTCTGAGATCTCTCCACTATTTAGGGTAAGTTTAGCATCCGATTCAACATATACGCCTCTACCTATATCACCACTTTTATGAGTAACAACAATCCCATCAAGCACCAATTCACTACCACTTGTTACAGTAATAGTGCTCTCGCCATTTGGTCCAATAAGCTTCCAAGGTCCAACATTCTCACTTATCAACACAACGTTTGCGTTTGCAGGTATGGTAAGTGTAGAACTGGTAAGCTCTATATTATCTGTTAATGCGATAACATATTGAGTTGCAACTGTTCCTGAGGTAGCAACAGCAGTTCTAAGGTCTAGCTCATTACTAACCGAGCTATTAACCGTGTATGCTGAGGCAAATTGGGAATCACCTTTAAATGTTGTCGTATAAACAACAGACGAAACTAACACTAGCACAAACATTAAGGTTAGGAGTGTGAGCATGGTGTTTTTTCGATAGCGTTTTTGTGCGCTTGTTTTAGGGCTAGTGTTTGTGTATGTGTTTGATTTTATGGTTTTGTTTAGTTTTTGGTTAAACATTGGTTCTCACATTTGAAGTTTTAGGGGTGGTTTGAATTAATGCTGAGTGTGCAAACAAGGTGTTTGCAATTAAGCTCTTGAAAACAGGATTTATGATAAGGTGCCAACTATTTATTGGCTGAATAAAATTAGTTAGCTGGTTCATACTATGCGCTCCCGATTCGTATATGGCCTATATTGATGCACGGTATGTTAGAAATAAGAATATTAGGATTGTCTATATATTAAATATTCTATATATAGCCATATATGGCCCGCATTACTTGTATCGTATAATTAAGCTCGTTTTATTTCTTAGTTCACACTAAATTGCATCTACTTATGTAAGGATTGGATATATCCGCAAAAGGTGAATTTAGAACTGAGGAGTGAATTTGGTGCCAAGACAAAGTGAGTTGTCGACCAAGTTTCACAACTAGTTTACGGATGAACCTAAATCGAGAGCATTTCCGCAACTTTGAGCAACCGTAAATCCAAAATCTTAGGTTCCCGAGCAGATAGCTCCAGTGGGATGCTGGTTACTGCACCGTTTTGCAGTCCCACTGCAAGGTTGCTCTTATCTGCCCTGATTAAATCCACCACATGCTCAGCAAACAAACTCGCCAAAAACCGACTGCGCGCTGTCGGACTACCCCCGCGCTGGGCATAACTCAGAATAGATAATCTAACCTCGGACTCTGTTTGTTGTTGTATATCTTGAGCAAGTTTACTTGAATCTCCAAACCCCTCAGCGGCAACAATTATCCCTGCCCGTTTACCTTTGTTAGCGTTTGCTTCCATGATTTTAATTACTTCTTTGGTGTCTAGGGGCTTTTCGGGAATGAGTATAACCTCTGCGCCCACACAGATGCCAACTTGAAGCGCCAAAAATCCTCTTTTACGCCCCATAACCTCTACTATGAAAATACGCTCATGACTTATGGCAGTGTCACGAATTTTATCAATTGCCTCAACAGCAGTGTTAACTGCCGTATCAAATCCGATAGTTTCATCGGTACCAAAAACATCATTATCTATGGTTGCGGGGATACCAAACATGGGAATGCCGCTTTTTCTACTCAAATCCAAAGCACCCCTAAACGAACCATCCCCCCCTATCACCACCAAAGCATCAACATTATTTTTATGAAGCGTTTCAGCCGCAATTTCTTGATTATGAGACTGTTCAAAAGCAGAACACCGCAAAGTATGCAGTATGGTGCCCCCAGTCTGAATTATACCGCCAACACTGCGCGGCGTAAGTTTGCGATGACAGTTAGTCAGCAGACCATCCCAACCCCGTTCAAAACCGATAACACTAAAACCCCTAAAACAGCTGACTCGAGTGACCGCACGAATGGCCGCATTCATACCTGGCGCATCACCGCCTGATGTGAGAACCCCAATAGTTTTAGTCATTGCCCTATCCTCTGTCTCTATCTTCAGCATTGTTAAAGATTAAAACGTTTAGTTTACCCATTGTAAACACTTTAGCGACTGAACAATCTTTAGGAGGTTATTTTCTGCGTCGGATGTGGACTAAAAATATGCTAGCCGTTACGACCAATCCTATCGAGAGCGCAAAAAGCTCCGGCCACAACAACACGCCCTCAGTAAGTTCTAAAGCATAAATTGACGGACCGAATAATCCCAGAGATAACGCTATTACGCCAAACAACCCTGCTATAAGTTGGCATGTTGCAAGTATTGCTACTAGTTTACCAAATTTATTCAAAGTCTTCAAATTCCAGATACTTATTGTTTGCTCGATGTTAATAACCCTTTTTTATCATTTAACATCGATTACTTGTTTTAGGCATTGCAGTATGATACTGTTGTATGTATCTTTGCGTTTTTTGTTCTAAAAATCGCAAATTATTCATTAAACAAATGAAGCCTTGTCTTTGTTCTATCGTTAAATTCTATATTCACAAAACCAAGTTCAGCTGGCCGACTTTTGGATATACACACATGGTACTCATCGTATCTTTGGAGCAATTAAGACCTTGATCTAATCATTTTACCGTCAATTGCTCTATTCTGGGTCTAGTCTTCCAAAACACATAAATGCTCTCACGTTGTTTTTATGGAATCTTGCGGGAGGTAGCTCAGCCTGGCAGAGCTCTCGAGCATACTAATTTGATTAGTATGTGGAGAAGCTGTAGAGGTCTACCCATGGTGGGCTTCATTCTAGCCTGTCTAGGCCACAGATACCGAGCTGTCGCAGGTTCAAATCCTGCTCTCCCGACCAAAAAAAATCTATCAGGTAGTTTTTGTGCTTATTTTAGATACTCAACCACCATCAAATTATGCAAATAATCGCAGTTATGTGCCTTTACGGTTGATGATGGTTGATGGCCGATTTTTGTGTTATTATGGATAGCTATCATTTTTTCCGTTGTTGTCCAGAAAATTTAAAAAATGCCGGCCAGTTCTGCCAAATTTATGTCCATCAATTCAACAATTAAATTATGCTAAACCTGAGAATGTAAACCGCTAATCACTGATTGGCGAATTGCACTTTAGACTAAATTGGGCATATTATCAAGCTTTGATACAGATTAAAAATGCTGATGAATGTCGGTTTTATGAAATTGAAGCGTTACAGAATGTAGGCAAATCCTAATTTGGTCAAGCATTTCTTTTATAAAATTCAAAATATTTTTAATCACATCACAAAAATTACGTGAGCCATAAGGCCTATGCTCTATGTGGATGAAAAGACAAGGGTGAAGGTATGTATTACGGTGGACGCTTAATCCATCGAACCTGTAAAGGTATTGCTAAAATCCAACGATACGCACTTAAAAGGTATAGTACCCTGGAAATCGCAAACAGCGCCATGGATTGTTGCCAAATGCTCAAACCGTTTGAAAAAAAGAAAAGTGGTGGGCAGTTATTGGATTGGTGGTGGCGATGGCTGATATGTGTCATACTGGGGTGTTGGTTCTTGAGGTTTAATCTGGAAGAATGCAATTGCTAAAAGCAGAACCGATATCCAAATTAAAATATATCCTATCAAGATGATGGTCAAGAATCCTCCGATGAGCATCAATGTCCCTGTAGTTTCAAATAAGCCAATATCTGATTTTTCTCTCAGTTGTTTTAGTGATTGTCTGATAAAGAACGTTGCAATTATAGAAAAAATGCACAGAACAGCAAATAAAATAATTATGTTAGTGAGTATTGGGGAAAGAGTGTCCCAAATTGCATTTGAATCCATTAAGCTTGTGTCCAGCGTCATGTTTGGCAGTGTGTTCCAATTGCCATCCCATCCAGGATACGACATTTGTACAAGAGGGACAAGACTTGGCAGAAGCAGAGCAAAAAGGATGATTACTGCTACAACTATGCCAATTATCCCCATGACTGTGCCAATGAGTGATTTTTTAAAGATGCCCGTATCGCGATAGTGGATGCTTAAACCGTATAAACCAGTTAGTATCAGAATTATTCCTAAAACCATCATGATGTTGGGAACATAGAGAATTTGCAAGAAACTTGTGAATACGCTGATAAATACCAGAAGTGCACCTATACCGCCTATTGTTTTACTTGTGTTAATGTCTAAGCTCATTGTTATTCCTCTGAAAAGCTGTTAGATAAACGGCTATTTAGTTGTTTGTCTATTATGCGGCAACTCGCTATCACAAGGCACTTAATTTAAGCATATCTTTGTTACGTTACATTTTGTATTGATGTTATGTAGGTTGTTTTTACTGTGCAAAAAATATATGCGGATACCGTGGTCTATGCCTAGCTTGTTAAGCGTTTTTTCATTAAATTGATGCTTAATACAAAAAAGAAACAGGTAGCAGTTACCAGCCAAATGGAACTTACTAAGAGAAGCGTGCTTGTGCTCAAACCCAGAATTGGTTCCACAGTACCAACCAAAAGGGCACGAGTTGCATTTATGACATGTGTTAACGGCAAAACCGCCATGGCTAATCCTTGCGCGGCAACCGGCAGAGAAGTCAACGGAAAGAAAGTCCCACACAAAAAAAACATAGGCGTTAAGAAGAGAAAGGTGGGGTAATTAAAGAAATCAATGTTGGATGCCGCGGCAGTAAAGCACATAGCAATGGATGCAAAAAGAAGCCCGCCAAAAAACGCAAGGGGTACCGCAAGCAAAAACAACGGCGAGCTAACCAACGGTACAGGTGTAAACAAACCGGCCATAGCAACAACCAACAAAACAATCGACGCATTTATAGTGGCTCGGGTAGCACCCCATAGTAGCTCACCGGCAACAACTTCCTCCACACTCACAGGCGTAGCAACTATAGCATCAAAGGTCTTCTGGAAATACATACGTACAAACGATGCAAATGTACACTCATAGAAAGCACCATTCATGATGGCCACCGCCACCAATGCAGGCGCGATAAAATTGATGTATGGCTGTCCAGCTATATTGGGTATAAAGCCGCCTAAACCAAAACCAAAGGCAAAGAGATAGAGCATCGGTTCCAAAAGAGATGGAAAAAAATTAACTTTGACTGTTTTGAAAAATACATCAATGTTGCGGCGCCATACTCTCCAGACACGATACGATAGGCGGGGTATGGAGAATTTTGCGGGTGATTTGCGGATGTGCCCTTCACTCATGTTTCTCTTAAGCCTCTGCCGGTTAATTTTAAGAAAACATCTTCAATGTTGGCATTACGTATCGATACATTTTGGAGTTTATGTTCATTAAGAAACCCCTCAAACACTCCATGCGGTTGATCAGTAAATATTTGTATCCGCTCCCCCAAACGCTCCATACGAGCCTCCCCAAACGCCTCCTTGAGAAGCGGCATCAATTTCTGATCATAGTCCATTTCTAAAACTTCGGTACCCACATGTTTTTTGATAAGATCAGCAGGGGTGCCCTGCTCGATGATTTTACCCTGATCCACAATTAAGATGCGATCACAGAGAATTTGCGCCTCATCCATATAGTGCGTAGTCAAAATCACCGTCACCTGTTGCTTTTTGAGCAACCGAACCTCATCCCAAACCAAATGCCGTGCCTGCGGATCTAGTCCCGTAGTAGGTTCATCTAAGAGCAGAATTTGGGGTTTGTTGAGCAACGCTCGAGCAAAAATCAATCGGCGCTTCATACCCGTAGAGAGCGCCATTATCGAAACATCACGTTTCTCTTCTAACTGAAAAAACCTAAGCAACTCCTCGGCCCGTTTGAGTGCCTCTGCTTTGGGAATATCAAAATACCGCGCATACACAGTGAGATTTTTTATAACTGAGAAGTCAGGATCCAAGTTATCCTCCTGTTGCGCCACACCAACCAATGCTTTGATCTCCCGACAACTAGTGTTAACGCTTAACCCCGCCACTTTGAGTACACCAGAGGTAGGCATAAGAAAACAATACATCATACGCACAGTCGTGGTCTTGCCAGCGCCGTTTGGCCCCAAAAAACCGACACATTCACCTCGATGCACTTCAAAATCGATATGATCAACCGCAACAAATTCACCGAATTTCTTGGTTAAACCTGAAGCTTCGATGAGAACTTCACTGGACGACATATCCATCAATATTAGATGAACTCCCAAACATAAAAATACACATGAGCTGTGCACACAAGAAACAATATGTTGTAAAGTTATCTTTTTTTATCTTTTTTGAGCGCATAAGTCGTCAAAAGTTGTTGCCTTAGTTTCTAACAGTTACTATGCCTTGGTTTTATGGGCGGGTTTGGTTCCAATAGAAAACTTCTGTGTAGTTCTTTAGTATGGCCTCAGTTTGGGGTTCATTATAAAAAATGTTTAGTTGTGCTCCGTATCTATTGGTCAGGGTTTCTATGTCTGTGTAGATTTTTTCAGCTAATTCATCAGCAGGAAATAGTCCCCAGATGGTGTCGTTGGGGCGGCGGAAGCCAAATCCATAATCCGCGGGCACCACATAGGCGATATTGGCTGGGCTGGAGCCTAAGCTATCTGGATTATTGTGGCGGGTATGCCAGAATTTCTCTAAAGCTTCAAAGTGCTCCTCGGTTAGAATGCCATACTCACCGATTTGGGGATAGCTAAAAACAACTGCGTATTTGGCGCCACATGCATAAGCTAATGCGAGATCGCTATAGAGTTCTTCTCCGCTTTCTATGTAGGGTGGTTGTTCATATTTCCATGTGACGATGACTCCCCAGTCTTTAGCAAAGGTTTCTGCCGCCGCTCGGCCTAGTGCAATATGGCGTGCACGGCTCTCATTGCCAACGTATTCAACAAAAACGGTGCTATAATTTGCTTTGTAATCAAACCAGTAGAGTCCATAGTCGGCAGTAAAAATGCGGGGTGCCGCTTTGAGATAGTTGTCAACAAAGATAGTTTTTATTGTGTTAGTATAGTTCTCAGCGACTTCGGTGTAGGTTGTACCGGATTTGATGAGGCTTGTGGGTCCGGTGTCTATTTGGTTACCGCCCGGTTCATCATAGCGATAAACACCCAGAAACAGATTACCATATTTCTGTTCAGCTTTAGTCATCCAATCAAAGATGGAATAGTTGTATTGGTTGCTATCCGTAAATAGAACTATAAGGTGTAGTTTGGCGCCAGCTATGTAGTCACAGGCTTCATCTAATGCGCTACGGTTTGTTTTAAAATTATCATCGACTGAGCCCATGATAAACAAGTTTGTATAATTTCTAACTTTATCCACCAATGCTTTAACCTCCTCAACTTGGCCGCCATAAGCATATTCAACCCCAACATAGAATTCCCTCTCACTTGCTTGATTAACTTCTGTCCAGTTAAGACCCAAAAAAAGCGAGAAAATAATTACGATAATGGCCGCTGAAGTAATGTAAAGAACAACTCTACGGTTCAAATCGCTCAACTAAACACACAAACAAAGAACCCATATTTAACTTTTGAAAACTCGATTCTCATTGAATTATCGGCTAAATATCCCTCTCAAATTGCCTTCTGCGATGATATGGCTCTGCATTGCCCGCTCAAGAGCATCTCTATCCGATCCGGCTTCAAGCTTTAATTCAATATCAAGCGCATAAATTCTAAAGATATATCGATGTGGTTTACCACTGGGTGGACAGGGTCCCATGTATCCAATTTTGCCGTTGCTGTTTAATCCCTCTGTTCTCGGCTTGGCATTTTCAGATATGCTCTTTGTGGAGACGGGAATGTTCCAAACTAGCCAATGAGTAAAAACACCGTTTGGTGCATCGGGATCTTCAAAAATTAAGCTAAGACCTTTTGTATTTTTAGGTATGTTTTCAATGTTTAGGGGTGGATTTAGATTTTGACCTATACAGGTGTATTTTTCTGGAATGGTTTCCCCTTCTTTGAAGGCAGAACAAGTTAGTGTTATTAGTGGCTTCATATATACCCTCAATTAAACATGGTTGGTGTTTAGGGGAAAGCTCCCAGACCGATTTCGTGGATTTGGCCTTTGTGGGTGTTGATTCTGTGAACTCGAAGTTCTTCAGGGTTTATGAATTCTGTTTTACAGATGGGACACTTGAAGGTTTCATATATGTTCATAGGCATAATGTGACCTCCTTTGTCAGCAGAGACTTTTGAGCGTTTAAATAAATTTGTGACTGCAATATGATACTCAGTTGCGTAAAAACAAACATTTTATGAGTTGAACTGAATGCATAGTTTGTCGTCTTTACTTTCCATGAGAACTTGTCGGACCACAACTTAGGCAGATTCTAACCTGTTGGTTGCTAAGTAACGTAGAAATCTTCTGCTTCACAATTATACTTCCACTCTTTTGCCTCCAAAAACACAAGATACATTAGCACTCTGCATTATTGTGTGTTTATACAAGGCAGATGACATATGCGTATGGCTGTTGGGTCTAAGTTTAAGGTTCATAATTCGCGTAACACTATGATATTACTTGCCCTGATAGTTGTGTTGTTAATTTTTTCGTTGTTGGCTGTTTGTGCATTTATGATAAATTCAGAGGATACTATCTTGGATGGTACTATACATGTTAGGAGCGAAAAAGAACTTAGAAATGCTGTCGATAATGCCCTGGAACCTACAATTATCACACTTGACAAAGATATCAAACTTGCAAAGTCACTTGTTATTTCTGCCAATAAAAACATCACCCTAACAAGCAACAACAACGTTAATTTTTTTAAACTAATTGGAGCAAGTAAACATGATCCCGATAATCCACAGGATACTATTATTGTTAATGATGGTTGCATATTGAGACTTGATGGCATCATTGTAACTCATGTGTCAGGTGCTGAGGGCTGGGGCGTATTTGTTGAGTTTGATGGTGTGCTCATTTTGTTGGATGGAGAAATTTCCGGTAACACTATGGGGTTATTTGGTGGTGGCGGAGTGGCAAATTTTGGCACTTTTGAGATGGTAGGCGGTCTAATCACTAATAATGAGGATAGTGGCGTAAACTTGGCCACTAGATATGTTGGTGATGGCGTATATGCTGCTCACGGGGGTTCTTTTGTGATGTCTGGTGGCATAATTTCTAACAACAAAGATAGTGGCGTGAATATTGGTTATTGGGGTTCTTTTGTGATGTCTGGTGGTGTGATTGCTAACAACACCGCTGGGTGTGGTGGTGGTGTGTGTGCATTTGGGGGTCATTTTGAAATGTGTGGTGATGCGCTAATTGTTAATAATACGGCTGAAAATGGCGGGGGTGTATTTGTGAATCATGCTTTAACTAGTTGTGGGGGTTCTTTTAGTATGTCAGATAATGCCGTGATTGTTAATAATACGGCTGAAAATGGCGGGGGTGTATATGGTGGTAATACGTTTGAAATGTGTGGTGATGCGCTAATTGCTAATAACACAGCTAACCGTAATGGCGGTGGCATATATGTGGGACCTGGATCCTTTGAGTTGTCAAGTGGCAAAATTTATGGTAACACAGCTCTAGATGGAGGCGGTGTATGTAACAATGGCAACTTTACTATGTCAGGTGGAGTAATCGCTGACAACACAGCCATAGATGACGCTGGAGGTCATGGAGGCGGTGTGTATAACTCTAATGTCTTTGCTGAAGTTAAGCCTGATGATACTTTTTTCGTGTCTGGTCTTTTTAGTATGTCTAATGGCGTAATTACTAACAACACAGCAATTTACGGTGGTGGTGTATACAATAATGATGGCATTTTTAACAGGGCAAGTGGTGTGATTACTAATAATAATGCTGTCTCCAAAGGTAATGATGTAGCCAGTGGCAGCGTTGTGGACCATGGAGCTCCAACTTTTCCGTTTACAAGATGGTAGTGCATTAATGTGGAGTACCTTATCGTTGGTTCTTTCAAGTGTTGCTGATTGTTTTTATGCCAAAGAGCAGACTTATGAGTCAAAGTAAGCTTGTCTGTTAAAACCTAAACTGTACTTTTGTCACTTAAAAGAAATTTGAGTGATCAAATAATCCTCTATCTAAAGGCTAAAGCTGAAAGTGGGTCTCATCCGACTAACACAGGGTTTTATCCTCAAGATCGTGGTATAGTTTCTGAGCCTTTGTATTAGGGTGTACCGTTGGCTGTGAACCGATACTGGGAGAACTCTAAAACCGTGTTTTCAGTGGGTTTTTTGTAGTAAATTATATAACCTGTCTTTAAAGTATGTTGAATTCTAAGATACACCACTGCGAGGTTATCTCAATGTATATGGCTGTTAAATCTAATGTCCATTTCTGTTGTTTCTATAGTGTGGCTTTTTTTGTTTCTTTATTGTTTGTTGTGGTGTTGTTTTTTTCTTGTTTTGTTTCTGTATTTAGCGGTGGTGTTTTTCCTTTTGTTTTGGGTGCATCTGATAGAGTGGTTAGTACCGAGAGGGAACTTAGAAATGCTGTCAATACTGTGTTGTCAAAAGTGGTATTTTAAAAAAGACGGGGTTTGTATTCTCACCCGTTGTTAGGTAAAATGTCATTTTGTCTCTGCCCTCGACCACGACCTTGGCAAGCACTTCGCCGCATATCGAATCGCCAAATTCTTTGAGCCGCGCCAAATTTTCAACGGCTTGGTCTATGTTCTCTAATTTTTGGCGTAAATCTTCCGCAACTTTGTTTTCGCTATCTAGAGCCGACAGCCGTTTTTGCAGGTGATTTTGTTGTTTTTCATATCCCGCGAAGGTTTTTTCAAATTCGGGACGCTTTATCATTCCGTCAAGATACATCTCTATTAACTTTGACTTGCGAGCGGCAACTTTGTCAAGATCAGCCATGACCTCTTTTAGCTCGGTTCCTTTGTTGGGGCTTTCGTCTATGGCGTGGCGTACCCGCTCTTTTAGCTCCAGCACAACCGCATCTTTGTTTTCAATAGCCGCATCCAGCACAGCTAAAAAGTTTGCCTTCAAAAACTGCTCATGTACCGTTTGACAGTTGCATCCCACTTTTTGCCCTGCGGCGTTGACTTTTTCTTTGCCGTACTTCATCGCTTCGGTGCATTGCCAAAATGTTCTGTCAGCGTTTTTCATGTCCTTGCGCTTGAAGGTTGAGTTGCAGTAAGCGCATTTGATTTTTCCGCTCCATACATGTCGGTTGGAGTATCGTCCTTTTTCTATTGTAGCGTTTCTTCTGCGTGTAAGTTCTTTTTGTATTTTGTTGAATGTTTCGGTGGTTATGATGGGTTCGTGGTTGTTTTCTATGGTGATGTAGTTTTCTTCGCCTTCGTTGGTTTTGCGTTTGTGGCTTAGAAAGTCGGTTGTTATCTGTTTTTTTTGTCTTAGTGTTCCTGTGTATTTGTCGTTTTTGAGCATACGCAACACAGTCGCGTTTTTCCATCGCTCATCACCCTTTGGTGCGGGTATGGCTTTGTTTTCAAGCTCTTTGCTTATGCGGTGAATTCCCATGCCTGACAAATACAGGTCAAATATGTGTCGGACGGTTTTGGCTTCATCTTCTTTTATGGAGAGTTTGCCTTTTTCGAGATGATACCCAAATACGCCCGACCCGAAGACTACGCCTTGTTCCATGCGTCGTTTTTGTCCCCAGCGTACCCGCTCGGAGGTCTTTCGGCTTTCTTCTTGGGCGATGCTTGACATAATTGTTAGTCTTAATTCTGCGTCAGAATCAAGCGTGTTTATGTTGTCATTCATAAACACCACCCCGATACCCAACCCCTTTAACTTGCGTGTGTAAAATATGCTGTCAAGCGTGTTTCTCGCAAAACGGCTTATTTCCTTTGTGAGCAACAAATCAAATTTTTTATTTTCAGCGTCCGTTATCATCCGTTGAAATTCAACACGCTTCTCAACACTCGTGCCGCTTATGCCCTCGTCAACATATAAACCGCAAGATTCCCAGTCAAAATTTCCGCCAATATACTGCTCAAAATACCTTTTCTGATTCTCTAAGCTGTTTAACTGGTCATCTTGCTCGGTCGAAACCCTGCAATAAGCCGCGACACGCTTCATAAAAACACAGCACCCGTGTGTTATAACTACTCTTATATTACTTTTATAGTTTTAGTAGGTTTTGTGTGAATTTGGCATCATCTAATTTTGCGAATTTCACTCATAATCATGCCCGCAACCTTTTCCGCAGATATATTTGTGGTATCTATCACTTTTGTGTGTATATTGTGATTGCTAGTAATCTTTTCATTAACTGTGGCAAAATCCTCATCTATTACATGACGTGTTGCCATTATTTTGTCTATGTTATTGAGATATGAATTTCTTTCTTTAACCTTGTTTTCTATATTTTTGGAGTTTAGCCTTTCTAACAATTTCTCTTTTCCTTGTTTATCCTCTGATACCTGTAAATTTACAAACAGTATATAATGAGCGGATAATCCGGACACAAGTAATCTTGCAGGTGAAATGTTTATTCCATCAAACACACTGCTCTCACCCATATTTTGAAGATATATCGAAAGTTGTTTGATTGCCGGACTCATTACTTCACATTGTATCTTAAACTCCTCTGAACTTGGCAACAAATATGAAGAAGATTTTAAAATCGAATAACGATAATTTGATTGGAAAAGATGTTCTTCCGCACGAAGAGTTTCTCTTAAATGATTAACATTAATATATTCAATTCCTAATTTTCTAGCTACTTTTTTCGATACGGTTGTCTTTCCAACACCATTTGTTCCCGTAATAAATACCAAAAAGCCTTTTGGAACTCCGCCACGTAGCCTAATAAAAAAGAAATCCATCTTATCAGTAAAATAACTAATAATCGCTAGAGTCCCTGCTACTCCCGATATAGCACTCGTTACTACTATAATCGCCGTTTGCAAAGACATTTAAATTATGTTACACTTTTAAGGTATTAATGTTTTTTGCGGCAGTTGCGGTAAATTTGTGCTAAATGTATTTGGATTTTTTAAAGTATATGTTGCGTTTTTATAATGCTTCCAATCATGATGAGTTTTTCCGTTAAAATGAGTAGACGTTACTTTACTGTCTTTGTCTATAAATTTTGCTAACCAGTTAGGTAGAGACGAGATAAAGAGAGCTTCTAAAACGGTTTCTTGTAAATCAACACTATTATCAATAGTTCTCTTAGCGCGAAAATCACGTATGCGTCGTGAGATTTTTCTGCTTAACTTATTTTTCTCATCTATTTTATTTATGAGTCTGTTTTTTAGTTCTTTGGGGAAATCTTTAAAAAATATTTCCTTATTCGGGTACCAGTTAGCTATATCTGCATATTGCAATTTTTCATCAAAAGCTTCCAAAATATTATCTTTATTTTTGTATTTGTGAGCATTTTTAAAAACATTTTCACCCAACCCCATAGTCCATTTTACCGCCTCGTCAACGCTTGCATATTTAGAATTAGACACATAATTTCTTCCTCTCTATCAAAACTCGAAAACTCGAAACTCGCGCATGGTGAGTTGCCACTTTTTACATATTCTATTTTAACATATCATGCTCGCCGAGTCAATGTCTGTACAAAATTTTTATTGTTTGATATTTTAGGCATTTTCATCTTGCACAAATTAGAGGTCGCCGTCTATGCGGGTTTCAGCATACCGGTTTAAAACACCGTTTCAAACTCGCAGGATTGGACAGGATAGCCGCAAGGTCCGGTCGGTTGCAACTAAAAACATCAAACTAAAAAATAAACGCCTTTGACAATGGGTTATTTTTCGCAAACTCAACCGTTATTGCCGTTTATGATTTTTATGGCTTTGGACACTTCTTCACAAGTTGACTTTATCCTTATTCATAATGTTTAGACATGTTTAAACATAATAAACGAAATACTTATTTGACTTACAATATTTAAAGTGCCTTCAACTTTAGGGGATATCTATTGAAAATCAATCTTACAACTCACAACATCGCGGTAATAGCTATTTGTTCCTCACTTTATGCGGCATTCGGATATGCAACGGCGCAAATTAATTTTTTAGGCGTAGCGTTTCTTCCCGCAGTGGTTATTCCTGCGGTTTTTGCTGTGCTTTATGGGCCGTGGGTTGGCGGCATAAGCGGCGCGATGGGCATATTTATAATGGACATATTTTCACACGGAAATCCCCTCTTAAGTTTAATAGCGGGTGTTCCTGCCAATTTTATTTTGTTTTTCCTTATTGGTTACTTGTCAGCCAAAAACATTAGTTTGAAGCAAGCCCTTACATGCGTGTCTTTAGCAACTGCCGGATTGTTGATTCTTTCGATTGTCTTGCTTCCCGACATTGCGTCTTATGGAATGGTGTCAACCAACACATTCTTAATTATTTTTATATCAACCATCATTGTAAGTTTAATTGCTATTGCAGTGGTTTCTATTCGTTGGAAAGAATGGCGAAGTTACGCTATAGGTGCCGTAGTCGGGCAAATCACAGGCGGTCTTTTGCTTTCTGTAACAGTGTGGCTTGTGAGCCCCTTGTTTTTAGTCCACTTCAAAGTGCCTTTCGATGTTGTTTACGTCTTGCCCCTTTTTGTTTGGACAGTAGCCACAGAAATACCTTTTATCTTGTTAGCCGGACCGCCCATAATTAAAGCAGTGAAAAAAGTTTTACCGGCACTGGCACACAGAAATAAAAGGACTTAAATCGCGCCATTCAGTTGGCGTGTTTTTATCCATAATCAAATATTGTAAGCGCAGAGGGATACCCCAAAGTTTTATTTATTCTGTTAAATTTGATACAAAACTATGCAGTTGCGCTACTCCTATTATACATTATAGCACCCCCCCCCGCCTTTGTCAAGCATTTTTTTACACTATTTTTATTATTTCCAAAAGTTTAAATATGTATTTTATGATTTCTCTCGTCACTCATATTATGAGTAAGATGAAAAGTGAAAAAATATGAAAACGATTAAAATAATAAGTATCTGTCTTGTAACTGTCCTTATGGCATCGTTATTTTTAATTGGCGGTGTCAGCGGTACAGATACAGACTCAAATTTGTATACAGACGACAATCGAACAGCCTACACAGGAAACGATGAGTTGCAAGATAGCGGTTCATCGCCCAGCCGTATTGTGAGCATCCCTGTTAAAACAGGCACAGTTAATGGGGTTGCATCCGGCTATTACGGTGTCCAGATAGCCCAAGACAGAGTGGGCGGAGAAAATGACGCAAAATTTTATCCGGCATTGGAAGTCGCATACACAGGCGGTCAAATGATTACTGAGATGAAAATTACTGTATCTGCGACAAAGCCGAACGGTCAAGCTGTTAGCGGCTTGGATTTTGATGAAAGAAAGCATTTAGTCAGCCCCGCGTCTAATGGCGAGGAATGGGGCGGAGCGTTGGCCGCTATCTACAGTGCAATTATGATTCTAGACCCAACAATGATAACTACTGCTGTAACTATGGGTCAAGGTCTTGGCGGCGGTTTTCTCGGTGACCCTACGCTCGGCTTTAAAGTCGAACACGACTATAATTCCAACTCTGCATGGACAAAATATTCAGCAACAAATTTTGTATCGGCATCACAGAAAGAGCGAGGGTTTCAATACAGCTTTAAATTGCACTGCGACCCCGACCTTCCCGGAATATATACTATCAACGTTAAATATGACATAACAGTGGCTACTGTGATTCCGGGCGGCGGCTTAGGGACACCTGTAACCACATCGACTACTCAACAGGTAACTTATGAGTTCAGAGGCCCTGCAACAGTAGGTTGGGCGGCACATGTGGCGCAGGATAATACAGCTACCGGCGGCGGCGCTTTTGTCCGTGACCCTTCATTGATGCAGGGAGACCATCCCGATACGCAATTCGGTGATATAAATTCAGGCGGTTTCGGTTACCATGCAACGGCACTTGTAACGATGACGCCAAGTGCGGGCGTAAAAGGGCATATTTACATATATGGACACTCGATGGTAACCGGCGGGGGTAGTCATGTGTATGTCTATCGTTCCAATAGTACTAGCGGACCGTGGTCTTTAGTCAAAGAAATGTATATCAACAAAAATACCGACGAATACATTGATTGCGGGAAAACGACTGACAGTTTCAAATATCTTGCAATAGCTTGCTATTACGATAATCGCATGTCTTGGATATACATTGATAATATCGGCGTATACAATTAGCACGAAAGACAAAACTACGGTGATAGCAATTAAACCACAAATAAACCACAGCGGTGTCACCACCGTTTTTTATTTATTATTTTCAGCAAAAAAGGAAAAGTTAAAAAGACATAACTGGCAACTGCTTTGAGGAGTTAAAAATGGGAATTACTAATGAAGTATACTATAAATCGCTATTAATGACAACCGCGCTTATTTTTATGGTGTTTGGCTCAATATTTGTCTTTCAAGCAATATTCTCATTTGGTTTAGAATTAAGTTTAATGGGTGTTGGACTGCTGTTGATAGGCTCCGGGATGTACCTTGTAAGCCGCAAGTCAACATCCAAAACCCTGCCAACCGCATAAAGACAAATTTTTCTAACCCATATTTTTAATAGCTTTTTCCAATTCCTCGCGCGTTATGAGTTGCCGACTGTGTAACTCTTTTAGTATGCCAATTTTGAACCTCATTTCCAAGCTCGCATAATTGGACATGTTAACCTCTTAAAGTTTGGTCGGTTGCAACTATAAAAATATATGGTGCAAAATACATAATGCAAAAAACTGAAAATATCCCCGCCATACAGCGCATAAATATGTACAGGGTGATTTTTTTATGGTTTTTCGCAGAGTTGACATAACAATACATACCTGTTATACTGATTGTGGGATGGATTTTGAGGGGTTGCTTGCCGAAGCTATTCGCCAAGTCAATCTTGAAAATATCCACAAGCAGATAATCACATCAAACGCCGCTTCGAGAGAGGAAGTGAGCCAATGATTAACGATTATCTAACAACATATAATACCGCCTTGTATCTAAGGCTGTCAAAGGAGGATGAAGTAAACAAACAGTCTGAGAGCATTATCAACCAACGTGATTTTCTAACTCAATATGTGTTGGAGCAGGGTTGGAATATTGCGGGGATTTACATTGATGACGGTTTTAGCGGTTTGAATTATGACCGTCCCGACTTTAAGCGTATGCTAACAGACATTGAAAAAAAGAAAATCAATCTTGTAATCACAAAAGATTTGTCAAGACTTGGGCGCGACTATATCGACACGGGCTATTACTTGGAGCGGTATTTTCCAACAAAAAATGTGCGATATATTGCCCTAAATGACGGCATTGACACAATGTCCGATATGATAAACAACGACATAAGCCCCTTCAAAGCAGTAATTAACGATATGTATGCAAAGGATATATCAAAAAAGGTTCGGGCGTGTTTTAAGACCAAGCAGGAAACGGGGCAGTTTATCGGGAGTTTTGCACCGTATGGATACATCAAAGACCCAACTAATAACAATCGGCTTTTAATTGATGAAGAAACGGCGGGTGTAATACGGCAAATTTATGCGCTGTTTCTGAGCGGCAAAAGCACGGTCGCTATTGCGGAAATCTTAAACGACGAGGGCGTGGAGTGTCCGTCGGCGCACAAGAAACGCACACTTCCCACCTACAAAACAATCAATGTGAAGTATTTTTTGTGGGACAGGGAAAATATTCGGGCGGTATTGCGTAACCCTACTTATTGCGGAAATTTAACACAGCGAAAAACGCAAAAAGTCAATTATAAGGTTAATAAAACGCGAATTGTACCCTTTAGAGAATGGGTAACGGCAGAAGCTACACATGAGGGCATTATTTCAGTTGCGGACTTCGAGAGCGCACAAATTTTGCTGAACAAAAAGGCAAATAATTATGTGAAAAACGGAAAGAGAAGCCATCTGTTGAATGGTTTGCTGTTTTGTAAGGAATGCGGCGGAAAAATGACCTATAGAGGCGGTATGCCTCGTTACTATGTTTTATGTCTTGCTTATTCGCGATTTGGGCTTAAAGCATGCCATAGTAACGCTTTGCGGGAAGATTTTGTTGAAAAATACGTTCTTGACGAATTGCAGAGGATTGCAAAGCAGACGTTAAAAGATGATTTTTGTGAACAGTTTTCGTGTCTGAAGCCGCAAGAACAGGGTAACGTAAGCGAGGAGATAAAGCAAGTTAAGGCAAAATTAGATGATACTCGCCAAATAATCAAAAACTTGTACGTTGATAAGCTCAAAGGATTAATTGATGAGACTATTTTGCTTGAAGTATCCCGCAAATATTCAACAGAGTTGCAACAGTTGCAACGCCGTCTTGCCGAATTGGAACAACAGCAGACCCGCCCCGCAACAAAAAGCGACTACAAGGAACTGATTAAACAATTATCCCATTTTGACATTGTGGATAAATCCATTTTAATGAAACTGATTGACAAGATTGAAATCTCCAAAGACAAAGAAATTTTTATCACCTATAATTTCAAAAATCCCTTTATTTCTGTGGAAAAATTAGGACAAACGTAATTTCCATTATATGGAAGTATGTATAGGCGTTTACGATTGTCCAAAAAATCCGCATGAAATGGGGGCAAACTAAAAAATGAAGTGGTGATTTGAATGATTATCTGCTTACCCCAAAAATTACGTTGTTTTATGTATGTGGTTTTTTATTAGCTGTCTTTGGGTTTTGTGCCTAACTGCTGTGCTTGAAGTTATAAATAGTTCCGCTTGTGGGCTGTTGGTAACTTGGCAGTTTCCCACATAGTTCATGTGTGTTAATTTTAACGTGTGCGTTCGTGGTCGGGGGTTCGGTCGCGTGTGCGGTTTTGTCGTTTGAGTTGTTTTGCTTGGGCTTGCTCGATTTTGCGGATTAGGTCGGCTCTGCGTGGGCTGTTGATGATTTCTTGCCATTTATCGGCGTGGGCTTGGGTGGTTCGGGTGAGGGATTTTTCGAGGGACTGACGTTTTTCGGGGGTTAGGTCGGGGTTAATGAGTTGTTTATTGATGTGGTCTTTTAGACCTTGTAGTTTCATTATTTCGTTTATGAGTTGTTTGTCGCTGTTTTCAACTATGATTTTATGCACTTCTTCAGCTGTTACGCCGTGCTGGGCGAGGGCTTCGTAAAGTTGGGTCTGGGAGTTTCGCAAGGTATCTATAATTTTTTCAAGCGAGGGATTATTTGCGCTGGATTTCTTTAAAAAGTTGATGTCCCTTTGCAGGGATTGAAGCGTTTCTACATGGGTGCGTTTATCTTTTTCGTCCAAGCATGACACGCCCCTAATCGCGCCCGAACAGGAGACTTTTATTATGCTCCTCTATTAGCGCGTTAGCCATTGCAAGATTAAATTTCTCCATAGCAATACCCTTTGATTCTAAGGGTTTCAGATTTTCCAAAGTGTACCCATAATCGTCCAATATCTTCTCTACTTCATCACACATATAATACTCTGCAAGTTGTAATAACTGCTTATTACAGCCGCGCACCGCGCCCATGCCATAACCATACATAACAAAAACCAAAACCAACCACGCCGCTATAACCCCGACAAGCACCAGCGTATTTGTTGAGTTCAGTATCGCTGTGACTGTTGAGTTAAGCCCCTCATTTGAAATGAGCGCCTTTGCAAGCACAAAGGAAAAAGGCGAAAGAATTATGCCCCAGCCTACCGCAAAAAGGCCCGTTTTAAATTCCTTGATTTTCGTGCCGAACGCGGTTTGCGTCATGGCGTTTATTTTCGGTATGAATTTACTATAGAAATATGGGACGTAGAAGCCTAATGTTATCAGTACTAAAAAGCCTAAAGTGTTATAGCCTATATTTTTTTTGATGTATGGGACAGGGGAATTATTCAAGCGGCATATCTCCCGAAGCGTTTGGCGTAGAATTAGATTGGCCCTTGTTTATATAATATGGCAATTTTCGCACTCTGCAAAAGTTTTTGGGCAGAGGGTATAGCAGAATGAGTTGGTCTTGCAGGGCGGCAAATTCTTCGGGTTTTATGATGCGTTTTTCGTAGTCCTGCGCGGTTTGGGTGCTATGCCCTGTGGGTGCGCCTATGTAGGGGTCATAGTTTTGTGAGTGAGAGCTTCGGATTTTTTCGTATGTGCCGACGAGTTTTGAGAAGTATTCTTGTGTGTTTGCATCGGTCGCGCCTAATACGGCTTTAAAAGCGCATGTGTCGGCGATGACTTCCTGCGCATCGTGCGAATATATCATTTTGAGCTGGGCTAAACTTTGAATAATTATGCAGATAGTAATTTTTTTGGAGCGCAGGGTTGCTAATGCGTCGGTTATGGCAGGGATTTTGCCGAGGCGCGGGAACTCGTCTAATAAAAACAATATCGGGCGGTTGTCAGGGCTTTCTTTGCGCCGCTCAAAAAAGCTGATAAACTGATTAACCATGAGGGTTAGAAGGCTTTTCCATTGAGTCAAGAAATATTCGGGGATTTTGATATAAACATCCGTGCCGCTTTCTAAGTCCATCGGGGATATGATTTCCTTAGTTTCTTCATAAGATAGTGCCGCGACAATATCGTCGTCGGTCACAAGGGCGATTATGCCTCGTGTGATTTCGGTGAAAATTCCCGCTAAAACCTTGCCGTCCATGCCCTCAAAGGATTTGGCGCATAGTTTTGCTTTGTCGTTTGAGCTTTCGGATATGATTTTTATTAGGGTTTGGGCGTTTTGGCTCTGAATGTTGCGGAGGGTTTCGATAAAGCTACATTTTGCGTGGTGATAGTGCAGAATTGCGCCTGTTAAAATTATTTGTGCGCTCTCAATCCAAAACGGCTCTCTTACATCGTGGGGCAGGGGTATGACGGCTTGGGCGATCGCGCGGGCTTCCTGCGCGGGATTGGTGCTTTGATTTAAGAAAACGTAGGGGTCATATACATAGCGATTATTTTTGTTTTCGGGGTCGAAAAGTTTAATGTTTCTGCGGTTGTCTTTGGTGTTTTTGTATAACTCACCCTTAATATCAACTGCAAATATTGTTCCCCTCCAGTTTTGGAGTGTGGGGATGGCGATACATGAGCTTTTTCCCGTGCCCGTACCCCCGACCACTAAAACATGTCCGTCGGTTTCTTCGGGCTTTATGACATATTGATTGTATTGTTTCCCAAAGAAAATTCCGTGAGGCTCCGCGCTCATTAATTGTCTGTTGGCGGGGGGATTTTTTGTTGCGCGTGTGGTGTGTTCGGCGGCTTTGTAGGGATTTTTGGGTTGCCTTCCGAAAAGACGCAAAAAGGCTGACACGATACCCGAAAAAATTTGAATTAAAAAACTCATAATATAACTTGTAATTTCTGCGCCGAAATCCCACGTATAACCCATGATATATCAAATTATTTGCGCCGCTTGGATTTATAAACTTATTAAATTATATCCCAAAATAAGGCGGCAGTCAACAGATTTTGAAAACTTTGTTAGCAAAGAACGCGCCCGACATGCGGGAAGAACACACATCGGACGCGCTCAAATTCGGGGATTGCTTTTCAGGAGATTTTATGTAAACTAATTAACCTAATGACTTATTTAACGCTTCTTTCCTCTCCGTTACATTCTTTCTAAGTATTCGCTAATTCCTTTTTAGATGTTGATAACGTTCCTCGGAATCTTTCTTTTACTCTGCGCGCCCTCTTTCTGGTCGCCGTCAGGCGGCGTGCAAGCGAGCGGAGCGAAGGTTCATGCACTTCCGCGTGCGCGAAGTGTAGCATCCCCTCGCGTAACGAAGCGCGACTTCGGAGCGATGAGCGAGAGGGCGCGAGGGGTTTGAGCGTAAGCGCCGCCGATGGGGACGGCGACATTATAGCCCACGTCAATTTATGTTCATCAGATTCGCTACAGGTTGTGTTTTCCCTTTGTTTTGCAAGCTTTTATTAGAACCTGAACTTGTTCTATTGGCAACTTTGCAATACTTTTTTTGAAAGTCTCGTCCGTGATGGTGTTTATCAGACTTTTAGTTTCGTTATATATTTGTTTTTCATCAGTGTCTTTTGTTAATTCCTCCAGATCTTCTAACAATCTATACATTTCTTCTTTATCGGGGAGAAGGTCAAAAGGTAACATTTGCGTTTTATACTCTAATTCAATAGCCTCTTGTAACTCTGTAAGCTCTGATATTCGGGCGTTTCGGATGTTGTTGGCATGTTCGTTTTCGCGGATTTGTTCTCGTATGCACTCTATTTCAGCAGGAGCTTCTTCGGGTTCAATACCGAAATTTTCCTTAAAATCACGCTTCGCAATCCTTATTTCGTGCTCTAATTGTTCGATTTCCCTATCAAGTTGTTTCTCATGCGCTATCCAAGTGCGTAGCTTTCGCCGTTTTTCTTGCGACTGCGCCGACCTGCCCTGCATTTCCGCTATACTTTTGACAGGTGCATCAATATTTTCTACGCGATAAAAAAATATACCCTCAGCTTCGTCTCTGTCTTCATCAAATTTATATCTTAGAACATTTGGTTCTTTGCCCATCATAATAGATGCCCCTTAGAATGTTTTATTTTTATTTGACTTAATTCGCTTGACAGCTTTCCCCCTTGCTTTTCCTGTTTTTTCGCGAAGTTTGCCTATTAGCTCAGAAACGCTTTGACGGCGGCTTGTTAAAACTCTGGGTTGCTTGGAACGTCTTTTGACCATGTGCCCCTGTCGGAGATATTCGCGTTTGGCAATGTCAACTTCTTGTGAAAGTCTTGCTATTTGGTGGGTTTGCTTTTCAATTTTAAACTCAAGGATATGGATTTGTTTTTGTATCCGCTTGATTTCCGAGGGGGCTTGGTCGGGTGTAATGCGGTATTTTATTTTAAAGTGATAGTTTGCTATGCGGCTGTCGGTTTTTGCTTGCTCTATTGTCTTTTTTAACTTTTGTTTGCGTCTGATTTCCCAAAAATGCAAATTTTTAAAATCTGCTTCCAACACCGCTATATGTTGGTTTGCTGTTTGGGCGTTTTTGGCGTGTTCGTCCATTTCTTCGGAGTGTAATTTTAAATGCAAGCTTTCATTTTTATTGATGTTGCGTTCCGCTGTCAGGATATGTAAATCATGTATGGGTCGGGTATATTTTTTGCGTAGTTGCTTTGTGTGATTTACTCTTTGTATGATGTTTGGTTTTTTTGTGGGTTGGGTTGTTGGTGTGGGCGGTTGTTGTTGGGGTAATTGGTTCATGCGGTTTGCGGTTTTTAGTTTAGTGATTATTTCGTTTGGTGCAGGGTCGGGCGCTAATTTGTTTATGTGTTCCGGTTTTTGTGTGAGTTTCTTTGGGTCGTCGATTTCTGGTTTTTGTAATTCCATGATTTCTGCCTCCTTTTTGGTGTGCTCGGTGTTGCGTCGTTGGATTTCGCGGTTATAATCGCCGCGCTCGGTTTTGATGCCTTTCTTTTCTAATGCCGCCGCTTCATGTCCTAAATGGATGGTCGGTTCTTGGTCTAAGCCCTGTGCTTTGAGTGTTCGGTGGTCTATGCGTTGGGTTAGTCTTTTGCGTTTAAACATATCATTATTTATATGTGCCCAAGCTTTGCGCCATTCCAATAGGTTTTCTTTTTTGTTCCAGTTGCGGTTTTTATTTCCGAAGCCATTTCGTGAAATATTGCGGGTTGTGAGCATTATGTGGGCGTGGGGGTTGGTGTCGCCTTTGTCATGGATAGAAAAGTCTGCAATCATACCTTTACTGACAAAGTTTTCCTTTATGTACTGCCTTAAAACCACTTTTTGTTCTGATAGGTTGAATTCTTTGGGCAGGGCGACTATTATTTCGCGTGCGAGTTGGGCGTTTTTGCGTGTTTCGCTTGCTTCGACGGCGTTCCAAAGGGTTTGCGCGTCTATAAATTCGGGTGGTGCGTCATCGGGCAACATAATTTTACTATACACCACACCACCCTTTGACCTGTAGTCGTGGGTTACTTTATCGCCTATGCCGATTATTTTTTCGCCTCTTTGGTATGCGGCATGGGCTATTGAGTGCATTTTTGCGCTTCTTCGATATGCCGCCGCGCCGATCGCGGAGCGTCCCGAACTGCGGCCGATAATCTTTACATCCATGTAAAAAATCGCCATCTTACGAGCCCCCTGCCTTAACGTACTTGAAATTAGTTTATTCGGCATGGTTTGTCCATTATCTCAAAAATACATACAATTTCGAAGAAATTGTATAGTTGCGCACTCCCATTAACTGGAAGGATGCTAACACAGATGCCCCTGCCAAGAGCGGCTACCGCTCAATGCAGAGGCAATAATGTAAGCGTCCATCCAGATTTTTTAGTTTTTCTCTTTAAACACAACTGTTATTTTCCGCATGTTGATTTAATTTGCACAAGAACTTATTTTTAAACAATCAAGCTGTTTTTCTGGCTTTTTCTTTTTCGTAATCTTCGTAAAGTTTAGGTAACTTTGTGATACCCTGTTCTGCATATTTTGCACATGCTAGTACTATTTCATTACCTATCTTATTGTCATTAAATTTGTAATCGTCCAATTCATCCCACATCTCGTTAAAAAATTGTTTATACCAATTAACCTTATTTTCATCCATAGAAAAATCGCCACTTATTGGGCCGCCCTCATCAGTACCATTTGTAACTTCCCACACATATTCTTCTCCGAATATGCCAAAATCCGCTTTGTGATTGCCGGTTCCATTTCTTGTATTAAAACGGGCGTCAAATCTTGTTTTTGAAATTATTTTAAATTTGTATACGCCATTGTTATGAAGGACAAAGGCAAATTTAACAAGTGCGCTACGGAACTCCTTTTCATTTTCATAAATAAAAATTCGGCGAACCTGTTCGATATTTCCGCTTTGGACATTTTTATGAATAAACTTTGTGAAACACTCGCCATAGGGGTTTAACCACCATTTGATGCTTTTGCAGGTACAAGGAGCATAGAAAAACCTATTCCTTTTACTCTCAAATACTTTATAGATTTGATGTTCCTCGTCGTGCAATCTATAGACCATAAACCTGACGTATTTGCTGTCATTAGTATTGCGCAGATTTTTTGTTAGCTTTGTCAACTCTTTTCTATACCACTGATAAAAAAATGTTTGTTCTTCTGTATCACTTAACTTGCTTAGGTTTTGTGCTGTATCTGCTAAATTTTCTAGAACTATTTTACGATAATTAGTAATAGCGCTCAGTTCACCTATTGAAACAGCTAACATATTTACATTGTCGCTTATTGTATTTACAGTATCGTTTGCTGTGTTTGTATTAGTGTTTATTGTGTTTACAGTAGTGTTCATTGCGTTTACATTTTTATTGACATTTTCAAGCTTTCCGATGTCAGAAGATGTATCCTCGTTAATTTCAGAAGTTTTAAAATGAATTATCCAAATTCGTGTAACCAAAAAAAATGAAGCTGATAATAATATGCTTTCAGCAATAGGCGCTTTAATTACGAAAAGTCCAACGGGAAACATGAATATGGATAATAATAGGTTTATTATTTCAGCGTGTTTATTGTTCGCTATGCGATTCATCGTTTTCGATATACGCGAATCTATCATGCCTACTTTATGTATAACCGATAATTTATAAACTTTATTGAAAGAAATTGTAAATAGAGGCAAATTAAAAATCAAAAAAATATTTTACAATATTATTTTGAAAAATATGTTGTAAAAGCTAAAATAATGTGATAGAATATGTGGTGTGAAGTTGATGTGGTAAAAATATAATTTATTCATAAAAAAGTGTTTTTTTAAAGATTGCCGATTAATTTTAACAATGAATTTTGCGTAATTGGATTCGTAAATTTGCAAGGAAAGTTGAAGGTGATTTTAAAATGTATAAACCTATCGAATCATTTAAGGCATTTTTGGCTGTACAGAAGGCCGGTTATTTGGTGACGAACAGCGTAACAAACGCCCTTAAAGTCAAAGAAAATCGTCGCGGTATTCCTATTTATTCAACAAGCACTAAAGAAAAGGGGCACGGGCATAAGCATAGGATAAAGGAAGGTGATGGCAAGGAAGTTTTGGCGGCGTCTTGGAGGGATTGGGGTGGCACGGCTTCGCTCGAAACAAACACCCTTAGAGTTCATATTAACCGCAATGTTAGTGTTACGTTGTCCGAACTGGATAAAACAGGTGAATGGAGTAAAACAACATATACTGCTGAAGGTAAGCAAATAAACGGACAACCATTAGAACCATTTACTAAAGATGAGGGTAAAATTGTTGCAGATAAAATCTGGGCGAATATTTTTGAAGAAACCCTGCCGAATATATCTTTGAAAGATACGGGTTTTGTTCAGCGTTTTGAAAAAGCGGTGCACTTATCTATGCAAAAATTATTAGATAATGAAGCGGAAATTAAGGCAATTAAGGCACGGAGTTCTATGGAGATATATAAATTAGGGGAAATTAAAAATTTTCGCAGTTGATTTCTTTCTAACGGCTTCGTTCGATTATTCGGATGCGCTCCCTCGATTTTTCTTGTTCACGCTTGACCGTTTCGGCGCGTTTACGTTGTTCGATTAGGGTTTGTGTTTGGTATTGGGGTAATTTTTCGATAACGCGCTGGAAATCTTGGTCGGGGATGATGTTTAGGCGGCGGTCGATTCGTTCTTGGAGGAGGCGGTCACGGACGGATTCGGGCGGGGTGTTCATGTGTTCCAAAAGTTTGTCTATTTGTTGGCTGTTGGGGCGGGTTTGGACGATGAGTTTTTGGGTGTGGTAGTCTAAGAGGATTTTGTCTTGGGTGTCCATGATGTTTAGTATGGCGGCGTTTTTAGTGTTTAGGTCGGTTTGTTTTTCGCGGACTATTTTTTGTAGGCGTTTGATTTCGTCTGGGGTTTGGTTTGGGTCTATGCCGAAGCGGTTTTTGAAAAATATCTCGGCGCGGCGTGTTTCCTGTTCGGCGTGTTTGAGTGCTTGGTTGGTTTCCTGTTTTTTTGTCCGTTGTAAAAAGTTTAGGTTTTGGCGGGTTTGCTGTAGTTCTGCGATTCTGCTCTGTAGGGCTTCAATGTTTTTGGCGTGTTCGTCCATATTTTCGGCACGGAAGTTTAAGCGGGGGATTTCTTCTCTAATTTCATTGCGCGTTGTTATTAGCTCGGATAAGTCTTTTTCAAGCGTGATGTAGTCATCTCTTAATTTGTTTAGGTGTTTTGCGGTTTTTTCGGTGGTAGGTTCAATGTCGGGAATTTCAGTGGCTTCCTGTTTGCGCTCCGCTTGTTTGGCGCGTTCGGCGTTGCGTTTTTGGATTTCGCGGTTTCTGTCGCCGCGCTCGGTGTGTATGCCTTTTTTCTCTAACGCCGTTGCCTTGTGTCCTAAATGTATGGTCGGTTCGCGGTCAATGCCCTGTTCCTTGTATGAGCGATGGTCTATTCGCAAATCTAGCCCTTTTTCCTCAAACTTTTGATTATTAATTTTCGCCCAGTTTTCGCGCCATTTTAAAAGCTCAATGTCTTCGTCCCAGTCGCGGTTTTTACCCCCAAAACCGTCGGGCGAAACATGGCGGGTAGTCAACATAATATGCGCGTGGGGATTACCGTCGCCTTTATTATGCACGGCAAAGTCGGCAATCATACCCTTGTCAACAAAATTTTCTTTTATGTATTCACAGAGTAGGGCTTTTTGTTCTTCTAAGTCAAACTCTATTTGTAGCGCGACTTCGATTTCCCGCGCCAGCCTTGCGTCGCGCCGCTTTTCCTTTGCTTCTACCGCTCGCCACAGGGTCTCGCGGTCTTCGTAATTTTTGGGCGCGTTATCGGGCAAAATTATTTCCTTGTGCACAACGCCTTGTTTTCTTGTGTAGTCGTGGGTTATTTCGTCGCCCTCTAACTCTACGCCCGCCCGATACGCCGCCGCATCCACCGATTTCAGCTTCTCCCCAGCTCTGTACGCCGCCGCACCCACAGCAGACCGCCCCGACCCCCTGCCGATAATTTTAACGCTGAGATGATAAATCGGCGTTAAAAATACCTCCGACGTTTCAGCTCGCAAGAACCCTCAAACCCGCATGAATGTTGGACAATCGCGGTGCGATTGTGTAAGTGCGCCCTTCCCGCACTTTTTAGCCAAAAGCACAAAAAGCCCCACGGGAAGCGAACAAATCCAGCCATGGGAGCGGCATTAGTCGGGACTTTAGCCCTCACCGCTGTCTGTAGGGAGAAGCTCCGTGAAAGACCCCGTAGGGCGCGGACAATTCCCACCACATGGGCGGCATTAGTCGGAGCTTCGGACGCAAAAACCACTTGTCCCGCTTTTTGCGATTTTTGAGTGAGGACAAAAAAACGCCCCTGCCGCGTGTTCTTCGGTGTTAGGATAATGCGTGAGCGGCGCTGATCGGCGCGACAGCGACCGCTTGGCGACGCGAACGCACCCCGCCCAAACTTAGAAACACAAACAAAAAAACACCCCTGCCAAGAATTGGAAACACTCACAGTAGGAACAAGAATTTTTATAAAAAGTCGGAGTGCCAACTTGCTACACTCCGATATAGACTTCTATTGTTATGTTTTGATAAAGTCGGGAATAATAAGCCGAGGTAAACCGCTTTTTAGTGGTTGATTTTGAAATGCCGCATGTCGGCGTCATTTCCGACTTCGTCGGCAAGCAAAATCTGCCGTTATACCTCTTTTGGTAATGCAGTAAATAATGCTGTAGGCTCTACAGTTATCGCACTGGATAAGGATATCACATTAACCGACTCTGCGCTCAATATATCTGCTAACAAAGATATCTCACTCACAAGTCTTGGCGTATCAAAAGGGGTATTTTAAAAAAGGCGGGGTTTTTGTTTTCGCCTGTCGTTAGGTAAAATGACATTTTATCCCTGCCCTCAACAACAACCTTGTGTAGCACCTCGGAGCATATTGAATCTCCGAATTCTATAAGCCGCGCCAAATTTTCGATTGCTTGGTCTACGCTGTCAAGTTTCTGTTCCAAATCTGCCGCAAGTTTATTTTCACCATCCAAGACCGACAGACGCTTTTGCAGGGTTTGTTGCTGTTTTTCGTACTGTGCATAGGCTTTTTTATATTCTGTAAGGCTAATCAGCCTGTCAAGGTGCATCTCGATTAACCTTGATTTTCTATCAGATAATTTATCAAGCCCCATCAGAACTTCCTTTAACTCGTCCCCTTTGTTGGGACATTCAGCAATAGCGCGGCGCACACGCTCTTTTAGTTCCCGCACAACAAAATCTTTGTTTTCAATAACCACATTTAGGACGGCTAAGAAATTTTCCCGCAAGACCCACTCAGGAACGATTTTACAGTTACAGCCAACCTTTTTGCCCTGCGCGTTGATTTTTTCTTTGCCGTACTTTTCAGCCTCGGAGCATTGCCAAATAATCTGCGGACTATTCGACGTACTGTTGTTAATTTTCCGCTTAAAAGACGAATTACAATAAGCGCATTTGACCTTACCGCTCCACACATGACGGTTGGAGTATCGGCTTTTTTCAACGGTTACATTTTTTCGGCGCACAATCTCATTTTGCACCCTGTCAAATATTTCTTTCTCGATAATGGGCGCGTGGCTGTTCTCCACGATAATGAAATTTTCCTCGCCCTCGTTGGTTTTGCGCTTGTGGCTTAGATAATCTACCGTTATTTTCTTTTTCTGTTTCAGCACGCCGATATATTTCTCATTTTTGAGGATTCGCAATACGCGAACAGCGTTCCAGCGTGTGCCGCCGTTTGGCGTGGGGATTCCTCGATTATCAAGCTCTTTGCTTATGTTGTGTGCTCCCATGCCCGACAAATACAGGTCGAAAATTAATCTTATAATTTTTGCTTCATCTTCGTTAATTGTCAATTTGCCGTGTTTTAGGTTGTATCCTAATGCTTTTGCGCCGAAGGCAACGCCTCTTTCCATGAGCCGTTTTTGTCCCCATTTCACCCGCTCGCTTGTCTTGCGGCTCTCCTCTTGGGCTATGCTCGACATAATTGTTAATCTTAATTCTGCGTCTGAATCCAGCGTGTTTATGTTATCATTCATAAACACCACCCCAACGCCTAACCCCTTCAACTTTCGCGTATAAAATATGCTGTCTAAAGTATTCCGCGCAAAGCGTGAAATCTCCTTTGTCAACAGTAAATCAAATTTTTTATTTTCAGCGTCAGCGACCATCCGCTTAAACCCTTCGCGCTTATCAACACTTGTGCCGCTCAAACCCTCATCAATATAAAGTCCGCAAAATTCCCACTCAATATTATTTTCGATATATTTTTCAAAATACCTTTTTTGATTCTCTAACGAATTTAACTGGTCGTCCGCTTCGGTGCTAACCCGACAATAAGCTGCCACGCGCTTCATAAGAACACACTTCCACGTGATATTATTGCCTTTTACAGATTTTTATAGCTTGCTCAAGCTTTTCGCGCGTTATGAGATTACGTTTATACAACTCCTTCAACACACCAACTTTGAAATTTTGCATGATATTAGAAGTGTCGTACATAATAATCGTTTGTAAAATTTGAGAGAACAGAAAATAAATATATTTTAAAAATTCGTAATAAACTTAAATATAAAAGAAGCACCTTCCTACCGTGAACTAAACACACACAGCAAGGAAATTTATATGTTAATTTCAGATGGTAAAGAACGTTTTAGTAAGAAAGCTGGCGTTTATCATCGAGCACGCCCCTCTTATCCCAAAGAGATAGTGAGAGAGGTGTTTAAAAATATAAATAATACTAATATGCCTCCTGTCGTTATTGATGTCGGCGCAGGAACGGGAAAATTTACAAGTCTATTGCTTGAACAAGGGAGTATTGTTTATGCCGTTGAGCCTAATAAAGCGATGCGCGAACAATTGACGCTCGCGTACGGTCATAATCCAAATTTGCATATTATTACGGCAACAGCAGAGAAAACCACGTTGCCGAGCGCCATGGCAGATTTAATTGTAGCCGCTCATTCTTTCCACTGGTTCGATGAGTACGAATGTAAAAAAGAATTTAGCAGAATTTTAAAAAATGATGGTAAGGTCTGTTTAGTTTGGAATTGGTACGCGATTAAAAGAGAGTCTGCAATGAAAGAGTATTACGACTTGATTCGCGAATGTGCGACTAAAGAAATATCACGTGAAAATAAGATGAAACCAGATTTATTCGGTATATTCTTTGCCCAATATGAAACCACATCATATCCAAACGACAGATATTTAGATTTCCAAACAGTTTTACAATTAGCGGAATCCGCGAATTATTCTCCCGTTGAAGGCGAACAGGGTTATGAAATTATGCGTTCGAGGTTGCAAGAGTGGTTCGATAAACATCAGAAAAACAACTTAGTGAGATTCTCGTGTGATTCGACCATGTACAAAGGCATCTTATGAAAAAGTCTACGGAAAACAGACAACACAAATGAAAAATTATTGCTTGATGGGGTTGCGGAAGGGTTAGGCGAACGGATATTTCAATATCATTCGCCTAAAACAATTAATGATGTCAGTTTGTAGAAATGGGTTTATAATTATCCAAACGTCCAGATGAAACAGCCTCAAACAGGGTTATTGATTCGGAATGGATTTGTTTAATTGCTCAGAAAGAGGGCGTAATACGAACATAATTTTTACTAATTCTTAGAAAATATTATATTATATGGCTGATGTTTGTTGTTTATTCAGGTGTTCCAATGACTGTAAATGATATATTCCGCTATATTTCAAATTATCCACCAGAAAATTTGTTAAGAAAAACGGGACTAATGGAAATAGTAAAATCGGCGGATTATCAAGAGCAACTATCGCGTCGCCTTTCTTCTCAATGTATTTCTGAGGACGCTTTATGTTGGTCGGAGGCGTTGTTAATAACAAAAAATTGGCTTGACATGATTTGTGCGCATTATGATTCTCATAGCTGTCAAGAAAATTGGAATAACTGGGTGGATAAGATAAATCGCGGAATAAAAATAATATGTCGTAGTGATGATATTGAGTTGGGGATGTCGAAAATTGAGGTTAGGATATGGGTGTTTTTTTGGCTTGCTCACTATTCGTTATTATTTGCTATCACGCAAGGACGATTTAGAATGCTATTATAATATGGTTTAAAAACCATAACATTCACTTGTTTTCTGCACTATATACATCTAAATATTGTAAATATAAGTCTAATTTTGCGAAAAATAAGCTTAAACAACAGTATATTCGGCGAAAAATATATATGTCCAAAAATATACACTTACTTCAAAATTAGCGAGCGAGCGCAAACTAGGCATGATGAGATATATAGTCGCATTTGGGAAGAAAAATTTACCCATATTCCTAATGGCGATTACTACTATCGTAGTTCTGTTTCTTACATGGCGGAGCGGCTTTGGCGATGTCAATTTAATAAAGGATACTGATGGCATATCAAAAATATTTGCAACTATGACTTTTCCCTTGTCGGGAGTGACAATATTTGTGTTGGGAAAAGCTGAGAAAGGATATCATGAAGCCATCCGTTATGACATTCGGGCTATCAAAAAAGGTTATGCAATAATAATTGGGGCATCAATATTAATTCTTGCAATGAGTGTGATATCTGGACTAGTTTCAGTATATTATATTTTTACAGAGATCACCCCATGGTTGACTTTCGCCCTATACCTCGTGCCGTTGGTGCTGGCGTTGTTACTTGCCAACGTAATTATTCTTTGCATATATAGACTAACGTCGAGGATGCTATAAAATGTGTAAAATGTGTGATAAACAATATTGTGCAAGAATGGACATAACAACTTGTATGGGTAATATTCCGGGCAGTCCGGAGTATTATTTAAATGCAAGCACATTAAAGGATATAATAATTGACCCAATATACCAAGAAGCTTTACGCAAGAAACTCACTAATCAACTTGACGGAGTGCCCCCTCTTGCGCCATTAGATTTGTCAAAAGCTATTTCTGCAACAAAACAGTGGCTTGAAAAAGATGTATTTAGTGACTGCAGGGAAGTTGACGAAGCTAATAAGCGTTGGTTAGCTGAAACGAATTTTGCAGATAACTTTAATTATGCGGCTAAAAGGGCTGCTGATCGTATGGACAGAGATGGAATATCACCTATTCAAACGAGACAGATACTGCTTTTTTGGTTTGCGTTTTTTTCTGTTTTAAGGCTGGTTGAAGGCAGACCGTTTAAAACGGAAGGTAACATATTTAAAGTTGCGTGATACACAATGACTCAATCTTTTAACATTCAACCTCAAGAGCAAGTTAATAAATCCGCATCTAATAACGTAACAATAGCCGAATTTGGTTTTTCTGAACACAAATTTAAAGATATATTAAATAATCTTAAAAAAGAGGATAGAGAGGCTCTCGAAGATGCTAGGGAACGTATGTTTTACTCACTTCTCTCCAAATATCGGAGAATATTCGCATTAGCAAAAGAACACTGCAAAGAAAAAAACAATGACGACAACTTTCCCCATCTATTCAGCGTTCCTTTTTCAGTCCTTGACGTTTTCTTAAACCCTAGTAAAACCCGTTTAGAAGATAGGGACAATGTCGGTTGCGTTCGTTACATACTTAATCATAAAAGTGTAACTCATAAATACTGCATATTGCCAACGACTACATGGGCATTGGTTGACCATATATTTAAAAAACACCCTGATTTTAAGGCATTCATTGATGATGAGCAAATTAATCCCTTCTACAAATGCGTAAATAAAGAAGTAGTCGAAATTGATTTTGATAAATTAACAGATTGCTATCATAAAGCAGGCGGTTTGCAGGGTATTGTCGATAAAGCTCTAGCGAATGAACCGAATGATGAATTAAGGCAATATCTTCAAGCCGTTAATAAACTGCTCAAAAATAAAGTCATTGAACCTATAGAAACATTTACAGGCAAAAATAAACGCATCCCCTACAAAGTATCTCAATATATTGAAGCCTTAGAAAGATTAAATGAACATAGCCAACAAAGAAAAAATGTTGATAATGAATTGCGTGCATTCAACCTTGCAATAGTTTCTTATTTAACAGGAGAAACTATGTATCTTGATTTGTATTATGACTACTCAAAATATTTGCATCGTTATGAATATTCAAAGCCTGTTAGGTTGATTTGTAATTCAAGACCAGCTACAATGGCATTTAAAAGAGAAAACAATTCATGTTGCCCCCAATTTATAACAGCTCTTGTTTTGTTAAAACATGGTTTGGTAGAGGGGCTTGATTATGCAAAATTAGAGAAAAAAACAGTTTATTTTGAAAAGGGTCAAGAATGCCTTGAAAAGCTGAAAAAGGTTTGTTACGATATGTCGTATTCTATGAGGCTTACATCCGCTAAATATCACTGCAATGACGCGGAAGTTGTAAAAAGCTGTTTAATAGCAGTTTATGACTATTTTTCAGCTTTAGTTTACTTCAAAAAAGAAATTTTCCCGCTCATTAACCACGTTATGAAAATCAACTTAGGTTATGCGGATTACCACAAAGAGGATGTAAATTATAGCAATGAGAAATTTAAAACTTTAAAGGACTTACGTCAGCCTCCATTGTATGAAGAAATTACAACACTTATTTTTAAAGACGCATATGAGGACGCGCAGAACGCATATAAATATTTTTACGAATATGTATGTGCTAAAGGTATCTTAACACAAGATTGTGGTTTGGCTGAAAAAGCAGATAAATTCGGAATGCTATACAATGAAAATTGTACCATTTCTAAAGCACATTCTGACATAGAATAGTCAAAAAAAATGGGGGCGTACACACCCCGCCCGCTCCTTTTATAAAATCCTCATTATTTTATCAAAAATCGTAAATCAACGAATAGATGAACGCATAAGCTTTTCCAATTGCGAATTATAGACGGGGTGCAATGTTTCACTCGAAGGCATAGTAAAAATATTTTCGATATTTCCCCAAGGCACACGCGAAGGTATGCGAGGCGTAATTTCTTTCATAGCCTCTACGACTTTTTGCTGAACAAGATGACCGTCGCCCTGTCGAATCGGCTCAAATGGTTTCGAGGAAAGGGAAACGGCATCCAAGCGTTCGCCTGTTAGTTTCCCGCTGGGAGTGAACCGCACGTTACTTAATGCACCTTTTACACCTTTTGCATATTCTGACACTTCGACTAACTCGTTTTCTTTAAATAAAATTTTAAGATTTCCGATTTTGAGTGAAGATATGCTTTTAGTTTTGTGTTCAGTATTTTTTGAAGCATTGATGAGAATTTTGCCATTTATGTCTTTTACTGTTAGTGTTTTGCTGTATGGCATCTTCTTTATCGACATACCTACAATTCCACGACCGCTTGGGACACCAGTAGCGGAATCATCAAAAAGAAACATTATGTCATTAAAAATGCTTATGTAGTCGTTCTGAAGGGTTTGAAATGCCTGAATTTCTTTAGTTTTAATACGTTGCGTTAAATCATTCACATAAAAAATCCTCTCTAGTTGTATATTTTGAGCAAAAACCGGCAGAGTTCAAACACTAAGCACACTAACGCCCCAACCGTTTATAAAGTAGCATTACATAATATATACCTCACGCACAATATAATTGCTTCGTGTTGTATTCCTGAAACAGCAACCCCTTTTTAAAATTCAGAAATTGCAAATCTAACTTCAAGGGCGAAAAATCCGCATGTTTTAATGCAAAACTACTTTTCTAATATTTATTATAGCACGGTTGCCCCCCCCTGTCAATACCTCAGTTTAAAATTTTCCAAAAAAGTTATCGACATTTTGATATTATATGGTATTAACGTCGTGTTGATAGTTATTTTTTATTCGCCCAAACTATCAAACGGGAATAAACCCGCTGAATGCGTCGTTTTTTTAGCTTCAGTCATAATCTTGCAAACTTGAACCGTCAACCGCAACGTTCGGTCGGTTGCAACACAAAAACATCAAAATAAAAATAAAACCTTTGAGAATGGGTCGTCCTTCGCAGGCTCAATCGTTCTTGCCATTTATGCTTTTTATAGCCCTTTCCATTTCATCGCGGGTTATTAGTTGCCGTTTATGCAACTCCTTTAGAATACCAATTTTAAAATTCACCGCTACACCCTGATATTCCGTATGTTGAGAGTTACTCACATTATCACAACCTTATTTTCCAAATTATCTTCCTGCGTGTAATATTGGACAATCCCTTACAGATAAAATTAAACATAGGGGGGATTGTCTTATGTTTGATAGTGCTGATACAAACTGTGAAGCCTACGAAACAATAATTGGCAATACGACATTTCGGGTAATTACAAGATACATAGGCGAAAAATCCTTGATAGAAGTCATAAAATCCGCCGTCAAACGTGATGTCGAAGCAATCAAAAACGAGGAAAAAGAAGCTTGATTTTCAAAAATTTTTAGGGTATAATAACCATATAATGATTTGGTTGTTTGCCGCTGAAAAGGAGGCTGACTAATGAAACAGCAGGCAAACAACGCGGCGATTTACTGCCGCCTTTCGCGTGACGACGGCGGCGACGCTGAATCCAACAGTATAGGCAATCAGCGCGACATTTTGCGGCGTTACGCACTGGAGCACGGGCTGACAATTTATGATGAATATGTGGACGACGGAATTTCGGGCGTAACCTTCGAGCGACCCTCATTTAAGCGCATGGTCGCGGACATTGAAGCGGGGAAAATAGGGGCGGTGCTGTGCAAAGACTTATCGCGTCTGGGCAGAAATAACGCTATGGTCGCCTATTATACGGAACTTTTCTTTCCCGATAACAATGTGCGGCTAATCGCGGTAAATGACAACATTGACACTTTTCACGGTGAGAATGAAATTATGGGCTTCAAGTCCATAATAAACGAGTATTACGCGCGGGACATTTCAAAGAAAATCCGTTCAACCATGCGGAATATGGCGGTCAAAGGTGAATACAAAGCACCCCACGCGCCCTATGGCTACATGAAAGACCCCGCCGACAAGCACCGTCTGATTGTGGACTACGAAACCGCGCCGATTGTACAAAAAATGTTCCAAATGGCGGCTGAGGGTATTGCGCCCCACAGTATTCGCGTTTATTTGACAAAACAGCAAATCCTTACGCCCCGGGCATATTTGGCGAAAACCTTCGGGAAATATCAAATGCTGAAATGTCAGCAATATCCCACCCAATGGGAACTTACGACGGTTCAGCAAATTTTGAGAAACCGCGGATACCTTGGGCATGTGGTGTCACAAAAGCAGACGACGAAATCCTTCAAAAACAAAACTTGCGTATACCGCCCAAAAGATGAGTGGGTCGAGGTTCGGGACATGCACCCCGCATTAATCGACGAACAGACCTTTGACAAGGTGCAGGGGTTCATCAAAACCAAGCGCGGCGCGTACTCGATACAAGAGGGAAATATCTTCGCGGGGCTGTTGAAATGCGCCGACTGCGGCAATAATTTGTCCCGCTGTAATCCCGGGCAACGCCGCACGCCGCCGTTTTTTTCTTGTAATCTCTACAAGCGGCACACCAAACGCTGTACCTCGCATTATATCACCGTGCCCGCATTAGAGCGGTTGGTTTTGGACGATATACGTAAAAAGGCAGAGTTCGCGAAAACGCATGAAGGAAATCTCGCGGAATATGCGCGTCAGTTGTCGGCGGAGGAAAACAAGCGCGATATTCGCCGAGCCCAAAGCGATTTAGGGAAGCATCAGAGCCGAGCCGCCGAGTTGGACGTGATTATAAAGCGTCTGTTTGAGCAAAACGCGCTGGGTATGCTGGCGGAATCGAGGTTTTTAACCCTCTCACGCGAATATGAAACCGAACAATCAGAACTACAAACCAAAATCGCGGAACTACAGCAAAAAACACTAAAGCAAAAAGCCGACAACGAAAACGCCGCCAAATTCTTTGATATTGTGCATAAATATACCGACATCAAGGAATTGACCGTTTCTATACTGCACGAACTGATAGACCACATCACAATCTATAACGCTGTCGGCGTGGGCAAGAACCGTGCTCAAACTGTAGAAATATTTTATCGCTTTATAGGTTTTTTATCAAACACTTTGACTTCACAATAAATATATTTGCCATGTGGCAGTTTTATTGTGAAGTGTAACAACATTCAAAATAAAATGTGGCAAATAACCAAATCGTTTATTTTTGTATAATTTTTAGTGGCTTCGGTCGAGGTCATGAGTGCGGTCACGGGTACGTGATTTTTCGAGGTTTTTTGTTATGGCTTGTTCAGTCATGCGGATTAATTCGGCGCGGCGTGGGCTGTTGATGATTTCTTGCCATTTGTCGGCATGGTCTTGTTTTGTTCGCGCAAAGGAGTGCTCTAAGGATTGGCGTTTTTGTGGGGTTAGGTCGGGGGCGGCGAGTTGTTTATTGATTTTGTCTTTGGCGGCTTGCAGCCGCATAATTTCGGCGATGAGTTGTTTGTCGCTGTTCTCCACTATGACTTTATGCACTGCTTCGGCAGTTACGCCATGCTGGGCGAGGGCTTCATAGAGAAGGGTCTGAGAATTGCGCAAACCATCAATGGTTTTTTCAAGTGAAGGATGAAGGGAACTAAATTTTTTTAAAGAATTGATGTCGCGTTGCAGGGATTGGAGCGTTTCTACATAGGAACGTGTATCTTTCTCGTCCAAGCGGCTCACCTCAAATAATAGGGCTGTTTATGTACCCTGCAAAAGTTAAAGGGCAAAGGATATAAAAGGATAAGCTCGTGTTGCAAGGTGGCGAATTCTTCGGGTTTGATTATGCGTTTTTCGTAGTCTTGGGAGGTTTGTGTGCCGTGCCCTGTGGGTGCACCGATATAGGGGTCAAAATTTTGTGAGTGGGAGCTTCGGATTTTTTCATAAGTGCCGACAAGTTTTGAGAAATATTCTTGCGTGTTCGCGTCGGTCGCGCCCAATATCGCCTTAAAAGCGCATGTGTCCGCGATTACTTCCTGCGCGTCGTGTCCATATATCATTTTGAGTTGGGCGAGGCTTTGAATAATTATACAGATAGTGATTTTTTTAGAGCGGAGCGTCGCTAATGCGTCGGTCATGGCGGGAATTTTACCAAGTCTTGGAAACTCATCTAATAAAAACAGAATAGGGCGATTGTCCGTGCTTTCTTTGCGCCGCTCAAAGAATGAAATAAACTGATTAACCATAAGCGTCAAGAGGTTTTTCCACTGCCTAAGCAAGTATTCGGGGATTCTGATGTATACATCAGAACCGTTTTCTAAGTCCAACGGCGATATGATTTCCTTACTTTCTTCATATGATAACGCGCTAACAATATCGTCGTCGGTTACAAGGGCGATTATGCCTCGGCTGATTTCGGCAAAGATTCCCGCTAAAACTTTGCCGTCCATGCCGTCAAAGGACTTGGCGCATAGTGCCGCTTTGTCGTTTGTGCTGTCGGAGATGATTTTTATTAGGGCTTGGGGGTTTTGGCTTTGAATGTTGCGGAGCGTTTCAATAAAGGTGCATTTTGCGTGGTGGTAGTGCAAAATTGCACCCGTCAAGATGATTTGTGCGCTCTCAATCCAGAACGGCTCTTTTACGTCATACGGCAGAGGTATTACGGCTTGGGCGATTGCGCGGGCTTCCTGTGCGGGGTTGTTGCTTTGGTTTAGAAAAACATAGGGGTCGTAAACATAGCGGTTGCTTTTGTTTTCGGGGTCGAAAAGTTTAATGTTTCTGCGGTGTTGGCGGGTGTTTGTGTATAGTTCGCCTTTTATATCGACGGCGAAAATTGTTCCCCGCCAGTTTCGGAGCGTAGGAATGGCGACGCATGAGCTTTTTCCCGAACCTGTGCCGCCGACGACTAAAACGTGCCCGTCGGTTTCTTCGGACTTTACAACATATTGATTATACTGTTTTCCAAAGAATATCCCGCGAGGTTCGGAGCTTGCTAATTTCATGTTGACAGGGGGATTTTTTGCCGCATGTGTGATTTGCTCGGCATTTTTATATGGATTTTTCGGTTGCCTTCCAAAAAGACGCAAAAACGCTGACACTACGCTCGAAAAAATTTGCACTAAAAAATTCATAATATAACCAGTAATTTCTGCCCCGAAATCCCAATTATAACCCATGATATACCAAAATAGATACATTTGGATTTATAAACTTTAGAATAAAAAATTGACTTTTTATGAAAAACATATTATAATGTAATAAAGATGTATATAACAAATGGCATAAGGAGTAGATTGTCTTGAAGGAACCGAAAATTTATCTTGACACAAGCGTCATCAGCCATTTAGACCAAAGCAATCATCCTGACTGGACAGCAAGCACTTTGAAATTTTGGGAATACTTGAAAAGCGGCAAATATGACATTGTATTGTCAACGGTTGTAGAAATGGAAATTGAAGATTGCAAAGAGAAAGCAAAAAGGGATAAACTTCGAGGGTTTCTTGACGAGATAGAATACATTATGGTAAGCATTGACAAGGACATTGAAGGTGTCGCGAAGATGTTTATTGATAATGGTATTCTTAAACCAAATTGCATGGATGACGCACTACATTTAGCCGTTGCTATGATTCATAATTGTGATAGTATTGTTTCTTGGAATTTTAGTCATATAGTTAATTACAACACAATTACAGGTGTAAAGGTTGTTTCGGCGTTGTCTGGATATGGAAAGGATAATATCGCGATATGTACGCCTGAATTTTTCGTGAGAGGTGATGAGGATGAAAAAGATAAATAAGCCTGTAACCAGCCCGAATTTTACTATTGAGGACATTCACGCAATGCGGAGGTATAACTATGAAATTACAAAGAACCTTTCGCAAGATGAGCGTTTGAAATATTATAATGATTCTGCGTTTAGAAAAGAGGTAAGAGAACGGCTGTCAAACGAGAACAAGGTTTGCTGTTGCGGGGAATGATTCCGCATCATTGCATTCTTCTTTTTCTTTGCACTTCTTGGGTACGCTTATGTTAGCTGTTAATAACATTCTTCGGAATCTTTACTCTGCGCGCCCTCATTACGGTCGCCGTCAGGCGGCGCGCAAGCGAGCGGAAGCTCGGTTCATGCACTTCCGAGCGGAGCGAAGTGTAGCATCCCCTCGCGTAACGAAGCGCGACTTCGGAGCGATGAGCGAGGGGGCGCGAGGGGTTTGAGCGTAAGCGCCGCCGATGGGGACGGCGACATCATCAGCCTCTTAAAAATGGATAAACAATAAAAAAATGTGTGGGAATTAGCTATTCATTTTATGCCTATGCTTGTTTTCCACAACGCGAGCAGAAAGCAGAATCTATTGGAACAGGTGCGCCGCAGTGGGTACAGAATTTGGTGTCAGTGCTTGCTGTTGAGGTAGTTTGAGGCGGTGGAGACGGTGCTGAACAATTATTGTATGTTGGCGGGTTTGTGTTTGGTTTGAGCGAGAAGAAAGCTACAGCTAAGAGTATGTATGCAATAAACATGAAGAAAGCGCCAATAACAAATATTGTAAGTATTGCGCCGACTAACAGTAATGTTCCTGCCGTGCGGAATAGATTTACACCTGAGCGGTCAGCTAATACATGTAGCGCCCTTCGGACGTATATCACCATTAATAACTCAAAGACGGCTGCCACTATAAAGAGCGGTATCGCAATAAGAATGCCTATAATGGTAAGCCCGAAGAGTATGCCAATGCCGCTCATGATTATGCCGATTATCCAAAAGATTGCGCCTGTGAGCATGTTTTGGCGGATGCTGTTGTCTTTGTAGTATTCGGCAAAGTTTTTCATGCTAAGATAGATGAGAATAACGCCGACGATGCCTGCGAGGGGAATCATTAGCAGTATTGAGCCGATGCCGGCTAAAGTTTTACTTGAATCGAAATCACTCATTTTAATTATGCCCTAATACACCTTATTTAATGTTTAATATAAAAGCGTTTGTCTTCTTCTCATTTTCGGAAACGCAGAAAACCGTTATTTGTTATTCGGTGGTTTTTTCGAAGGTTTCGTTCGCGCGATTGTGTCAAGGTGCCGTTCGAGTTGCATTTGTTGTAAACTTGCGCGGGCTGACGCGGGTGTTTCCCTCATTTGTTCCAACAAGTCATATATCAGCGCACGGTCGGGGTGATTATCGGCAATTTGCTTTTGAATACGATACTCTGTCTCAATAACCTCCAGCTCTTTTTTAATCTCTGCTTCGCGGGCGTATCTTTTATCTAACTCTGACCGCTTGAGTTTTATTTTCCATGTGCCAGGTTTAAAACCTTCGCCTTTAGGCGAAAAGCTTTAGCATAATTGACACAGCAGAGAGGAAACGGAATGATGAATGACCTTGATTCCTGTATCATATTTCACAACACGTTTCCAACTACAGTGCAAGAATACCCAATAGCCCACAAATGTATTGAGTGAAGCCCTCTCGCACATTCCACTATCTTACGTCATCCAGCGAATCAAGGCGAACGAACGGATGCGAATCATTTTAAAAAGTGGAATATTCGGAGCGGGGCAAGCGGCTTTAGCCGCAATTTGCGACTTTCAGTCGCTGAGCAAACCCACCGCCTTTACCGCTCCACATCAAGCCCTGCAATACCTTTATACTCCGATTCTTCTTGCCGCATTTTGAAACTCGCGTCAATTAGCGCGGCGCGTGTTTCTTTAGCGGCGTTAATGGGTGCAGATTCTCGCTTTTGACTCCCCACGCCTGATGCCGCACCTTCGGTGGGCGAATTAAAATTGGCGGCGAGTTCTTCGTTGCGCCGCTGGATTTCGCGATTGAGGGCGGTCTTGAACCCTCAAAACAGCATATTCCGTAGGGTTTGTCCACTATGCGATGTTGCGAAGCAACATATCCTTGCGCACTTTTAGTCACTGGATGGATGCCAACACAAAATGACTATGCCATGAGTGGTTACCTCTCATGGCATAGTCATTAGTGTCAGCGTCCATCCAGTTTTAATGAGCCGTTAAAAACTTGAAATTCACGGAATTGCAAGTGTTTCGGCTTTTCTTTGATATTAGCGACTGCGCGTTAAGTCATGGGCTTTGGTCTGCTCGCGTAGTTTTTCGAGTTCTTTAAGTTCTTTTTCTTGGGCGCGTTTGCGTTCGTCTATTAGGGTTTGCGCCTGATTTTGGGGTAGTCTTTCGATAACTTTTTGGAAACTTTCGTCGGGAATGATGTTTAGCCGTCGGTCGATGCGCTCTTGGAGCAGGCGGTCGCGAATGGTCTCGGGCGGGGTGTTTATTTGTTGCAATAGTGTGTTTAGTTGGTCTTTGTCGTAATGGGTTTGGGCGAGGAGTTTTTGGGTGTGATATTCTAATAGGATTTTGTCTTGTGTGTTCATTATGTCAAGGATGGCGGCGTTTTTGGTGGTTAGGTCGGTTTGTTTTTCGCGGATTATTTTTTGTATGCGTTTTATTTCTGTGGGGGTTTGGTCGGGGTCTACGTTGAAGCGGTTTTTGAAAAATATCTCGGCGCGGCGTGCTTCTTGTTTGGCGTGTTCGATTGCTTCGTCTGTTTCTTGTTTCTTTGTCCATTGCAAAAAGTTTAGATTTTGGCGATTTTCCTGTAGTTCGGCGATTCTGCCTTGAAGCACATCAATATTTCGGGCGTGTTCCTCCATATTTTCGGCGCGGAATTTTAAGCGCGGAAGTTCCTCGCGGATTTCGTTGCGCTGTGTTATTAGTTCAGACAAGTTTTTTTCAAGCGTGATATAGTCAATTCTTAATTCGTTTAGGGTTTGCGCCGTTTTTTCGGTAGTGGGTTTTTCGATAACTGTTTTTTCATTTGTTGCGGGTTCCGTTAATTCCTGCTTGTGCTCCTTTTGGGCGCGTGCTTCATTGCGGCGTTGGATTTCGCGATTTATGTCTCCGCGTTCGGTGCGTATGCCTTTTTTCTCCAGTGCCGATGCTTCGTGTCCGAGGTGGATTGTCGGCTCGCGGTCAATGCCCTGCGCCTTTAGGGTGCGGTGGTCGATACGCGCGTCAAGTCCTTTTTCCTCAAACTTGCGATTATTAATCACCGCCCAATTTTTACGCCATTTTAACAGCTCGGTATCTTCGTCCCAGTCGCGGTTTTTGCCTCCGAAGCCGTCGGGCGTAACATGGCGCGTCGTGAGCATTAAATGCGCGTGCGGGTTGCCGTCTCCCTTGTTATGCACGGCAAAATCAACAATCATGCCCTTGTCAACAAAATTTTCTTTTATGTATTCGCGGAGCAGGGTTTTTTGTTCTTCTAAATCAAACTCTATTTGTAGCGCTACCTCGATTTCCCGCGCGAGTCGTGCGTCGCGCCGTCTTTCCTTTGCTTCTACGGCGTTCCAAAGGGTTTGCCTATCTGCAAATTCGGGCGGCGCGTTGTCGGGCAAAATAATTTCTTTATACACCACGCCTTTTTTTCTTGTGTAGTCATGGGTTATTTCGTTGCCCTCGTCGCCTTCGCCCCCTAAATCCTGTCCCGACCGATACGCCGCCGCGCCCACAGCCTTTAACTTTTCCGCCGCTCTATACGCAGCCGAACCAACAGCCGACCGTCCCGAACTGCGCCCGATAATTTGGACGTTGAGGTGATAAATCGCCGTTACGGAACCCTCCGCTTTTGAGCTTCTAACAAACCCGCAATGCCGCATGTTGTGTAGGGTTTCTCGGTGCGGCATTGCGGGGCAATGTGTAGGTGCGCCCTTTCGTTTTTTTGTAATAAACAAAAAAATCGGAAAGGGAAAAGGCAGGCAACGCCCATGATCGGGGCGAAGCCCCGCAAGGAGCTGGCCAACCTCGCCGCCGGAGCGATATTAGTAGAGGCTTGGGACACAAAAGCCACTTGCTCCGCTTTTCGCGATTTTTGGGCTGGAACATACAACCGCCCGTGCCGAGAGCTAAGGGCCCCACCAATAGCGGCAACTCTAACAAAAAATCGGAGCGCCACCTTGCTACGCTCCGATATAGATTTCGATTTCTATGTTAAGATAAAGGCTATACTCCCTTGAATGCCGCCGCCAGCCTAAAATCCTCTTTTGGTACGCTGGTAAGCACAAGTGCAACAAAATTTTACAAATTAATTGGTACCAATGAGCAGAGCACTATTATTGTTGTTGAGACGGATGGCTCGTTGTTGCTTGACGGTATCATTGTAACTCATAGAGATGATGACAATCGTGCTACGGGAGTATTGGTTAATTCTGGCGGTGCTCTTATCCTGTCTGATGGCGAAATTTCGGGCAATCACAAATATGGGGTGTGGAACCAAGGCAATTTTAGACTGTTAGGCGGCAAAATTTCTGAAAATACCCACTACGTAGGGAAGAACGGCCCGGCTGGTGGAGGTGGCGTGTACAATCAAGGTATTTTTGATATGCTTGGTGGCGAGATTTCAGATAATCGTCTTGAGCCTAGTTATATTAGCGGTTTTGGTAGTGGGGGTGTTTACAATGAAGGCGTTTTTAATATGTCGGGAGGCATAATTTCTAAAAACAATGCACCTTTTGGCGCTGGTGTGTCTAACCAAGGCTATTTTACTATGTCTGGTGGTGAAATTTCAGGCAACTTTGAGGGTGAGGGTGTACGCAGCGGTGGTAGTTTTAGTATGTCTGGGGGCAAAATCTCTGATAACCTAGAAAGTAGTGGGGTGTTCAACGGTAGAAATGGTGCGAATTTTAGTTTATCTGGTGGTGAGATTTCTGGAAACGGTGTATCTCCGCCCTATCTTGTTATGGGTGGTGGTGTGTGCAATGAAGGCGTTTTTATGATGTCTGGCGGTATGATTTCTAACAATAAGGCGATGGATGGTGGTGGCATATACAATGGGGGTGGTTATAGAGATGCAACTTTTAGTATGTCTGGAGGTGTAATCTCTGGCAATATAGCTGAAGTTGTTGAGGATCTTTTTGGTAATGGTGGTGGGGTATTCAATGATTATGATTGCACTTTTAGTTTGTCTGAAAATGGTGTAATTTCTAACAATACAGCTGAAGTTGGTGGAGGCTTATATAACGCTGGCACATTTAACAAGCGGGCTGGTGTGATTTCTGGTAACACCGCTACACAGTATAACAATATATATCCTACCGACGACAGCGACAATATTAACGATGAGAGCCTGACGGGTTATGTGGTGCTTATAGTTTCTATAGTTGTACTTGTCAGTGTTATTGTTGGAGGTTTATTTTTCTATTTCAAAAGAGCACAAAAACTGTAACCACTAAACAAAGGAAACGGAAAAAACATGCAATTTAATTTTAACTAAAAACTCAGCTCACACGAAATTATCTGTTCTTGCGTAGTTTGAGCTAACTAAACTAAAATTAAAATAAAAAATTTTGTTCTATTCGTTTTCTTTTTCGGTCCATTTTTCAACGACTAGTTTTCCATCGTTTGGGTTGAAGCGGATTTTAACTGGCATTGAGTTTTCGCATTTTAGTGGAAACATACTGTCATCTACTAAGCGGACAGGTAGATAAAGCAGGTAGCGGTCATCTTTTCTGCGAAAGATTGTTCCTTTCCCCTCAGTTCCCATACAGATTCCCCAAGCAAGTTAAACCTGTCTTGATACTCTATCTGCATATAACGTTTTCGTTCTTAGATACCTCTAAATTTCTGCTTTACGTATGAGTTCCTTTGCATAGTTTAGATTGGCTCTATAGCAAACGACTGTAATCACTGTTGCAATGGCTCCACTGATTCCTACGGAAATCGCCAGTTCAGTTAATCCCAGCGCTGGAAGTGCAAACGGTAACGGCAAAAGTCCACCTATAACATTTACAAGTAGATATGGTACAAGCGGTGCCAGTATTGCTAAAGTTGCACCCAGACACGCAAGGAAGCTTATTAGTCCCCATTCTGGGCGGATCATTCGTTGCCGGAACGTTCCAGTAAAATCGGCACCTTTAAACCCGCACAGCAAACCGATTGTACCCAACGCAAAAAGCACAAACAATCCTTCCAAAACACCAACTGCTATCATTGTGGGTGATGCTTTAAAGAAGATGGCTCCGACAGTGCTTGTTAGAATCAGTGCAACAGTTGCCATTCCGATTAAGAAGATATATTTGGCTTTGACCAAATTTTTGGCAGAGACTGGTGAGGCATAGATGCGCCAAACCGCCTGGCCCTCTTCTCCTATGAGCATGTTACCCAATAGCATTGCCATCAAGGCAGCCGGTAAAATAAAAGCCATACCGCTAAACATCAAGTTAACTATAGCTTCAGCCATCATGTCTTCCCCTCCAGTGCTGGTGTTTATGGAGGTAAAAATGGGTACTATCATAAAGACTATGGGCAGGATGAATATTGTTATTAGTTCTCGGCGTCTTGTAAAGGACCGTATGTCTTTACGAATTATTGCTGTTTCAATGCTAGTTAAACCGAATTTATTTAGGATGCCTGCTTTAGGTGCGTATTGTGTTCCTTTAGTCTGGACTGTAATTGCCGGCGGCTCATAGAGACCAAACCGTTTGTTGAGCGCAATGGCTAAGTAGCACAGTGCTCCTGCGAATAATACCGATAGTCCAAGAAAGAGCAGGCCTTCTAAAAATATGCCCTTTAAGAGATAGAATAGGGTAAGACCAAACCAGACAAATGGTATAAACCACAAATTATTCTGTGCCGCTGTTAGGCCTTGGATGGATTGTGCGGGACCCTGAACTATCGCAAAGTACACAAGGTAGAAGATCAAAAAGAATAAAAGCGTACCAATAAAGCGTACCCAGACAGCCGCTTTGCCACTAGATTTGTAAACTGCACCGGTAAATCTTGTCTGTGCTATACGGACAATTTCTGTTGTGGTGCTTGCGATAAATGCTGACCCACATAACATCAGAGAGGTCAAGATACCTGCTAATATTAAACCGTTAAAGGCCGAAAAGACAAGGACACCTGCGGAAAACCCTATAACCAATGAGAGGGGAACCCCCAGCAGGTTAGATAAAATTGATGCTACCGTATGTTCTTGCCAAGTGATGGGTAACCAATAATTCACCACTCGAGAAGCTTTCCTACCTGATAGTTGAATCTGTTGGAACATCGTAAAAACGATACATCCCAGCATAACTAGCGTTGGTAGTGCAATAAAGAAACCCGTAGCCACAACATCGAGCGGCTCAGATATTATCTGTTCAGGACTTGCATAAATTAGATCAGTCAAAAGTGTGGCTAAGTATCCGCCGACCAAACCAATGATTGCAGCAACCCAATAGTACCAGTAGGCAAGTATGCCCCGCTCCTTGTATCGAGTAGTTTTAACGCCTCTTATTAGCCGCTCGGATTTGCGATCTACGCTAATTAGGTAGCGGATGGTTCGCCAATTCATTTTAACAGTTCCTCAACGACCGGTTTTAGGTCGCCTGTTCCTGTTAACTTGAGGAATATGTCTTCTAAGCCTGAGCTGGGTAAGCTGGCTTTTTCTCTAAGTTCACTCATGCTGCCCAGTGCCAAGATGTTACCCTGATACATGATGCCTATGTGATCGCACACTGCTTCTGCGATTTCTAGCACATGGGTTGAGAGAATAGTTGTGACGCCTTGTGATTTGAGGGATTGGAGGTAGTCTTTGATGATTCTTGCACTTCGGGGATCAAGTGCGTTTAGTGGTTCGTCGAGAATGAGTAGTTTTGGTTTATGTAAAAAAGCTGAGATGAGGCTGATTTTCTTTTTCATACCATCTGAGTAACTGTTTATCATGTCTCCCTCTCGGCCTTCAAGCTGAAGTGCCTTTAGATATTCTGTGATACGTTGCTTTTTTTCAGCTGCTGAGACATTGTAGATGTCAGCTATGAAATCAAGATATTCAATACCGGTTAAAAATTCATATAAATCCGGAGACTCGGGAACATAGCCAATTTGGCGCTTAACTGCAACCGGATCTTTAGCTACATCAATCCCAAGCACATTTACTGAGCCCGCCGTTGGTTGCAAAAGACCCAGCAACATCTTGAGGGTGGTGGATTTACCTGAACCGTTGGGTCCTAACAAGGCAAAGATTTCGCCTGTACCTAGGGTTAAATTAATGTTATTTACGGCCACTAATTCATTAAAGCGTTTAGTTACGCCTCTTAACTCAACCGCATTTGAACTGCTACTCATGCTCTGACACGCCCATTGCAAATAGTTTTTATCAGTATTTAAGCCTAATGTTAGCTAATGCTTAAAATCTAAAATTAAGCAACTATGCTTAAAAAACTGAAAAAGTTACGTAGGCTACTTTTAAGATCAGGCTCCACACTAACAAGTAGCTGTTTGATCTGTGCATCATCATCAATTATAGGTATCCTTTTTTTGAGTTGCTGACTCGAACAAGAACAGTGCAGATTGTTTATATTTTCGGTTAAATGATTGTTTGATTATGCGCCCAGATGTACCTGAACTGCTATTTCTTTCACGCACTGATTTTCGCACATGGCTACAAGAGAACGCTGAAGTTAGACGCGGCGTGTGGCTTGTATTTGGAAAAACAAAAGCGGTTATTACTTTATCTGCAAATGACGCCTTGGAAGAAGCACTTTGTTTTGGGTGGATAGACGGGCAGATGAAAAGTATCGATGAAACAAAATACATAAAATATTTTGCTCAACGTCGTACAAAAAGCCCTTGGTCTGAAAAAAAACAAGAAAACGGTGGAGACACTACAAGAAAAAGGAGTTGTGACCAAATTGGGTGAAAAAGCAATTGAGGCCGCAAAAAGAAACGGTACCTGGGACACACCAAAGCGCGAACCGATAACAGACAAACAAATCGAAGAGTTCACAGAAAAGCTGGTAGGTATATCTCCCGCATATGAAAACTTTTGTAAGATGCCACCGTCTGTTCGGCTTTCATACACAGGTAGATACCTTTCGTTTAAGAGCGAGGAGGCCCGACAACGTGATTTGGCAAAGATTATTGATCGACTAAATATAAACCTCAACCTATGTAGCTGATTTTTATTTGTATCAAATATCAATAGTTTATCTATCTTTATCCGTATGTTAACATCTAAGACTGCTGCTCATCTTCTACATACTGTCTTTGTGCATTACCGTATTACGCAAATGATCTAGCTAATCTGGTATGTTGGCAAATATCTTTAAATCATTCATGGTTTCCTTTAAAAAGAGCGACCAAAATGCCTCATGCTATTGAAACCCTCAAACTAACAAAAGCATACGACCACTTCAAAGCAGTTGATAGTTTAGATATAACTGTGGAGAAAGGTGAAATCTTTGGGCTACTTGGGCCCAATGGTGCAGGTAAAACAACAACTGTCTCTATGCTTTGTACTATTCTAAAACCTACCTCAGGTACTGCTCTAGTAAATGGCTTTGATATAATGCGTCAAGCCAATCAAGTCCGCAAATCCATAGGTATTGTTTTTCAAGATCCAAGTATAGACGACCGTTTAACCGGTAGAGAAAACCTCTACATGCATGCCAACCTCTATGGCGTGCCGGCATCAGAGCAACGCGATCGTATCGCGCGTATTCTCAATCTCGTAGAGCTCGAAGACCGAGCAGATAGTTTATTGCGTACCTATTCTGGTGGTATGCGGCGCAGACTTGAGCTTGGCAGAGGTTTACTTCATTACCCTACAGTTTTGTTCCTTGATGAACCCACCGTGGGCTTGGATCCCCAAACACGTGATCACATTTGGAAATACATAAAAGAACTCAAAGAAGCCCATGACATAACTGTTGTCTTAACCACTCACTACATGGACGAAGCCGATAGGCTCTCGGATCGTATTGCAATTATGGATCACGGCAAAATCGCGGTATTAGATACTCCCTCTAAGCTAAAGGACACTCTTGAGGGCGATGTTATAACCGTTCAGGCAAACGATCTTGAGTCTCTCTCAAAGCTAGTGACGGAATGGCTGGGATTTAACAAAACCCGCATAGTCGATGGCGCCATAGAAATTACGGTGCCCAATGGTAAAACTGCAATGCCGCGTATCATGGAACTAGCCGCACACAACAACATATATGTCGAATCCTTGGTATCTCGAGAACCCAATCTCGAAGACGTATTTCTACACTACACCGGACGCTCAATACGCGCAGATTCAACTAAAGAGCTACATGGGTTAGCGGCCATTCACAGGAGAGCGATACGATGAGCGAAACACGAGCCCTCTACACCCTTTGGCTAAGAGAACTCAAACGCTTCCTGCGCGATCGCGTACGCGTCGTTGTTAGCTTTATTCAGCCATTATTGTGGCTGGTTGTTTTCGCAGCCGGTTTTGGAGCACGCCTAGTCATACCGGGCATAGATTACCAACAGTACCTCTTCCCAGGCATCATTGGACAAACGTTGCTCTTTACAGCCATGTTTATGGGTATAAGCGTAATTTGGGATAAAGAATTCGGATTTATGAAAGAGGTTCTAGTCTCCCCAGTATCGCGCTTCACAATCTTTCTGGGCAAAATGCTAGGCGATAGCACAGCCGCAATGATTCAAGGCTTAATCGTATTTGCCTTCGGATTCATATTGGGTATCCCCTTCAACCCACTCTCATTATTTGCTGCTCTGCCTATCATGTTACTAATCACCATTGGTTTAGTCAGTATAGGCCTAATCATAGCTAGCTTCATGGGCAGTCTTGAAAACTTTGGAGCCATTCAAACCTTCATCAACCTGCCACTGTTCTTCCTAAGCGGTTCACTGTTCCCCATTACAGGCGCCGGCACTCCAGAATGGCTACAAATTGCTGCCAGATTTAACCCCCTCACATACGGCGTAGATGCTCTGCGCACAGTCATCTCAGGCTCAGCATGGACACCCCTAAACCCCCTCTACATCAACATAGCCGTTCTGTGCATATTTGACGCAATCATGATAGGCATCGGCACATGGGCATTTAGCAAAATGAAATAACCAACAGCACACCAACTTATTTGTTGGCCATTTCATTAATCTGCTCTTCCATCGCATGACCCCGACAATAAACAACCACCCTCTCTACCCCCAAAACAGCTTTGACAACCTCACGGATGTCTGCAGCAAGTTTAAAGGCGATGGGACAAAACGGACTAGTTGGCATAAACTCAACAGTAACCATACCCGACGCAGTTTCTTTAACCCTCTGAATTAGTTGCATTTCCTCAAAAGTCTGCCCCGTTTCAGGATCAAGAATACTGCCCACCTCAGTACGCACTCTGTCTTCCAGCTCAGTCATAAACATCAATCTTCAGATAAAAGACATATAAAAGTGCACAACATATAAACTGTTTGATCAACAAAAACAACACCTGGTGATATGAATTGAACACCGACGAAAACTGTATATTCTGCAAAATTATCCAAAAAACTGTCCCCTCAAGCATACTATATGAAGACAACACTGTTCTAGCATTTCTTGATATAAAACCCCTAAGCAAAGGCCATACCCTTGTTATCCCCAAAAATCACTACGCCGACATCTTTGATATCCCAAAAAATGATCTACAAGAAATCTACGCCGTAACAAAAACCCTTGCAACCGCCATAAAAAATGCAACCAACGCCGATGGCATAAGCATAATCCAACAAAACGGTAAAGCAGCAGGACAAGTAATCTTTCACTATCACGTTCATATAGTTTCACGTTTCAACGGACTATCTTTGCCAAGTTTCACTGAACTCAACATAGCAGAACGCAAAGAACTCGATGAAATGGCCGCGAAAATCAAACAACATCTCTAACTCTTTCCACTCGACCTTGTAGCCTGAGTTCCCGAAAAAAGTTTAACCTACCTTTACTAGAAACAGTGAAATGCCGTAAATACGCGGGGCCGTTCGATAAGCGGTAATTAACTACTCGGGGCACTCTATAATCTCGGCGGTTTGACGTAATTCACTTAGCGTACTCTCAGTGGTTATAACATCTCCTACTGCCGAGACCAGTGAAACGGGCATACAAACACTTGCACTTCCAAACCGTTTCTTAAACCCCAACTGCTCAGCCGCCTGATTGGATAACTTGACCTTCAAATGTGTAATCCGCCAATTTTTAACGCTAACTCTAGAACCTTTCACCTGCCCAAGAACGGTACCGCTTATATCAATAACATCTTTACCATCCAACTCATCAAGATTTACCAAAACATTTTTTTCCAAAATAATCCCCATAAAAAAATCTCACCCAAAAATAAGTCAATTATGGCAACTAACCCCAAATACTCATCATGGGTTTGTAACCATATTTTGTGGTAGGAAGCACAAAAAAGTTATAAAAAATGTTTTTACATATTATCTTAGGGCTGAGTTTATGAAAATAACTAAGGGCACTGTGTTTTTGTTGATAGCTTTGGCAGTGCTTGTTGTGCCTATTGTTTATTTTGTTGTTTGGGCCACGAATCTTTTAGGGTCGCTCACATTTGTTTCTATTTGGTTCATATTGCTGTTGATTTTACGATATATTATGCATAAAACTGGTTTTAAACTTCCTAAAAATGAAAACAGAACGCAAAAGCTATGGGATAGAGTGAGTGCGATATTTTGCTCAGGTTTTCTCACCGCCCTTATACCGCTAATGATCGTTAGAGAACTCACAGGTCCACTGACCGCCCAGTATTGGGTACCCTTTTTCATATTATTCATAGTTGGAGCCTTCACCGCAGATACCCTCCGTAAAGCATTACAAAAGCCTTAAGGCGATTAAAATAAGCGCCTCATCAAAAAGGTCAGACACCACAGACGCTCAAGGATCTACGCCATGATTTTGAGGAAGTACTCCAGACACAGATAGATGTGTCCCACTTTCGGCACTACGGTTATTTTTCTTCTTAGCTAGAAAAATAAGGATATTGCAACAGCACCCGCCAATTTAAAATAAACACAAGAGGAAAAAGGGCGAAATTAAAAGCTAATAACGTAGATACAGAAGTTAGATACGCCAAGGGTTGTTCTTTATTTTTTCCTTTGTTTTTGAAAAAGAACAATAAGGTCCCTGCCACAGCAACAGCCGCAACCGCTACAACCACTACCCCTACAAGAACCAGATTATCTAACAAAGACCCCGGATCTGAGGACAGAGCACCCTGATAACCAAGAGGCACATACTGCTCATTTAGCGATGAAGGCGGTGAAGGCCCCGGATTCTTATCAGTGAAACCTTCGGTAAATCCCCCGATTACATAAAAAACATCATCAACAACAGCAACACCAAAAGACCAACGACCTGCCGGTCTTGCTTTAACAGTTGACCAAACATCATCTACAGGATCATAAACAAACGTAGCCTTTGTTGCCCCATCTCCACAAAAAACATAGAACTTTTGAGACGCATAAAGACCCGTTGTTGCCCCCGCTGCAAAACTATCCGTCGTTCTATATCCCGCGGTTCCTTCCCTCCACGTATCCACTTCGGGAGTATAAATCCAAACCTTCAAATCACGGGATACCCCAGATTCTCTGTTGGAGTAAAATTTACCCGTAACTATTATTTTCCCCTCCACCACATCCAAAGCAAGACCTGCTCCTCTATTGGGCATACTGGTTTTTGTGATCCATAAATCCGTAACTGGATCATACATAAACAATGTATTGAGGTCTTCGTCTATGACAAAAATTTTTCCATCTACAACTTGCGCCTCTGTTTGCCCTCCACTAAATGGTATAGCGGCTTTAGTACTCCAACTATCAGTGGCTATATCATAGGCCTCGTTCACAGTGAGAGGACTGTACGTCAACCCTTTTTCAGTGTAACCATAGCCGCCGATGCAGTAGATTTTGCCTTCGCAAGCCGCTATAGCAAAATCATACCTTGGGGTAGGCATAGAGGTTAAAGTAATCCATGTGTTGGTCTTTGGATCATAGCACTCGTTAGTGGCCATGTAAATGCTTGCATTAAGGGTGCCGTCATTAAGGATGGGAACCACTGCCAGACTGCCGCCAATTGCGTAGATCTTGCTATCCACAGCAACAACGCCCAAATGAGCTCTGGCGTGATTCATTGGAGCCATCGTATTCCAGGAATCCTCAACTAACTCTGAAGCAGAAACAGAAGTGAATGCTGTTGCAAATGTTGCGCTTATGAAAAAGAAAAGCAACATGAAAAGGATAATTTTATTCATGTTTAACCCTATCTGTATTTAGGGCTCTTCATATAAAACAGTTTTTGTTAATATGGCTGTGAGGAAAGAAAGGGTATGAGCTGTTTTCTTGGTTTACCCTTTGGGCATGTTTAGCTGAACATTTTGATCGGGGTTTAGGCTGATTTTTAACCAGAATAAAGTTAGAGTTTTAATTTTAATATTTATCACACAACTATTTGATGTTGTTAGTGGTTTTGTTTGAGATTACGAAAAAGTTAGGCTTATTAGAGATAAGCAACATACTTCCGTTTAGTGTTTAAATATGCCATCTCAAAGTCTAAGCCGTGACTTTGAGGAAAAGCTCCAGACGCAAACACGACAATCCCACCCCCTGCACTCTTTACAAATAATCAGAATTAAATACAAAAACATACTCTCATTAAAGAGCAATATTCTACAAAAATAACATTTTTTTTTAATTTTAAAAAAATATATAAAAAGGTGTTGATTTGTTACACTATACGGCAATCACGAATCTGAGTATTGCCTTTAGTGTCCACGTAAACCTTGTAGGAACCAACAGTATAGGTGT
>NZ_WRFL01000002.1:0-86790 GCF_009778815.1 Candidatus Bathycorpusculum sp. | reverse complement strand
TCGGTTTGGGCGGCAGATCGAAATGGTTCGGGTAAGCAGATAGATTGGCATTTTACCACAAAACAAGCAAGAGGTAAACTAAAACATCTATATCCTAACTTATAATGCGGTCAAAGCAATATTTGTTTTTGCGTATTCTTATATTGCGGTATAAAATTAGTAGTGCTCTAGGAAGCGATAGTAGGTGACATTTATTCCAAAGCCCCCATCTGATGTCAGATTAAAAGGCACGGATAAATTCACACCCCTAAAACCTGCTTTTAGAAATAGACAATACGGTAGCGAATTTAATGCTTGGGAGCTCTCTATTCTAAAAGAGTTTGCTTATGCAAAAAAATCAACCAATCCCTCCGTTTCAGGTACCGTTGTCTACGATGGTAAACTCGGCAGAAATCGGTTTCTCCTAATCCCTGCAGCCCATCTACCCCAAGACTACATTATATGCGAATGCCCCACCGGTGTAGCGGTTCCATCAAATCTCTCCTACATAACCGTCACAGGACAAAAGCAACCTTTCTACGATTACTGGGAAATAATGGTTGATGACCTAACCCCTGCCAAGATCAACCAACCAATTAAACCCGAAATTGATTTTAAAGAATTTCAGCAACAGCTCTTCTTACAATGGAGCGGAATATTTTCACCCCAAAAAGATTTACTTGCTTTTGAATTCGTCAGTTCACCCCCTCTGGTAAATCTTGGACAAGCTGGCGGATTAAGCATCACACTCTATGACGAAACCAAACATCACCAAACCAGCAAATTACTAAAATATTTTCATGATCTTATGCCGCCCGATTTCGCTCAGGGAAAAGCTGGAAACCTCACAATTCCCGAATTAGCTGCTGAACAACCCCTATCGCCCTTCACTTTTCAGTTTCGTAGCTTTAACGCTGATAAACCGCTCAACCAAAACCTAGTAACTTTTCTTGACCGAAGAACCTCGAAAAGATTCTCCAGATTTCCCGAGATCTCCGTAGGTTTAGGTAGCAGACATAATCAGCCGCGATCAATTTATGATCACCCCTTTCGATTGGTAGATCAACCCGCTATATTGGAGCGAAGTGCAGAGATGCGCGCAATGCACTTTGATCCCCCCCTAGACGTTACCAAATATATTGTAACTATGCAAATGCTGTTTCCAACTGTAGGCAAAACCCAAGACGATCTAAACAGCACCCTTGACCAGGCTAGCCAAAAAATCATAGCTATCGCCGAAAAATATGACCTCCCCCAAGAAGTCCAGCGCCACGGCCTATTTGATGCTAACTATTATGGTAAACCCCAATCATCACTACGACTAGCCCTCTCTTCAGCACGTTCCCAACAAATACCAACAGTTGATGACACCTTGGTCCTAAAAGCCATCGAAGACTTTTATGTCAAAAATATCGAAAACGTATTCGAAGCCTGGGAGGATCTATTTACCTCCAAAGGAGTCGAGATGGTATCGCTAAGTGAATTTGACCGACAGGTACTCAAATTCATCACTGAAAAAGAAACAAATGACATCGGGGTCAGTTATCACCTTCTCTCAGAAAAATTTGCACTAGAATCTTCGCGCGAAATTGAGTTGAGACACTCAATTCAGCGTTTGCTAGGAAACGGTAAAATACGCGAACCATATTGCCAAATTTATCGTGCCATCCCATTTGTTCAATAAAAAGAGCCTGTCTTGTGAGCAATACGTTTGTCATCTATTTTGATGTTAACACCCGCACAGGTTGGACATTTATGATATTCTTTAAATTCATTATTCTCTAGTTCAATCCTGCTATTTTCAGTTGGTCTAAATTGCTCACCACAATTATTACACTTTTGATACTTTGACATTTGACTTTCAAAATGCTCACATCCCTCACAAGTTGTACACTCAAAATCAAAATATTTACAATCACGCGGATCCATTCATCTCAACCCTTATAGTACAAACAAACTATCAACATACATCAAATAAAATTTGCTCCCGCAAACGCGGGTTGGTTGATTATAGCTTTATTGATGATGGTGGTGTCTCAGTTGCGAGCAATGCTTGAACTATCAATTAGATGGGCGGTACCATCTGGACAGTAGACTTTGTCACCTATTATGGCTCTACGGTAACGTGTGTTGCACTCTTTTAGTTTGGAGCATCCATCACAATCTCTTGAAATCATCTATCTCATCTCCACTTATTCAAAACAATATCCTTACCGGCACCTATAGATATGTTCCCAATAAAATATATAGATTATATATTTAAGCGGGGTTATAACTTCCAAAACAAGAAGAACCTTTAAAAAACAAGAACCCCCAAACAACCCAATGCAATCAAACAAGCTGAAGGCCAACGGAATATTTCTAGACCTAGACGGTACCCTTGTTGACTCCAAAACAGCCTACCTCGAAGCTACCAAAATCGGTTTCCAAGCCATCGGCAAAGAAATGCCCTCTGCCCAAATCATGCTGGAAATCCCCCGCCGCCTCGAACAGCACCAAAGCATAAACGACCTCACCTATGGCTGTGCAGAACAGTTCATGCCCATATACATAAAAGCCTTCCATTCTGCCACTGAGAAACATGCTAAACTTTTGCCTAATGTGGTACTGACGCTTGAGTGTCTTGCAGAAAAAGCTAAACTGGCCTTAATCACTATGCGCCATGTTCCCAATCAAGTTATCCAAAAAGAACTCGACTATCTGGGTATCTCACAATATTTCCACTTGGTTGTGACAGGGCTGGACACATCAAAGCCTAAGCCTTCCCCAGAGGCCTTAATTCGATGTGTCGAAACTTTGGATTTAAAAATGTGTGACTGCATTATCGCGGGTGACTCAGTTAGTGATATGCGAGCAGGAAAAGCTGCTGGATCTTGCACCGTAGCTTTGCTCTCAGGTCTCTTTGGATCTGAAGAACTGGCTAAAGAACAACCTGATTTAATATTACCCGACATTACCGCGTTACCCGATAACATAGAATAGGTTGCTTTAAGGATATGTCAAATTCGATATATTTCGATTTTTAGCCTAAGGTAGTTATAGGCGTTTTTAAATAAAGTTTAATTAAAACCTCAACTAACTGGTTATAGAACGGGTTTCAGCGGGAATCCTAATGGACTTTGTCGAATTCATGATAGGGGAGAAACTTAGAGAAGCCGATCCAGCCCTAGATATAATGGGCTCTGATCATACGGTATTACAGGTAGCTTTCCAAGATTTTACAAATTATCTCAAGTTTCGCTGGGATTTGGTGGGCCAAGAAGTAAAACAACCTGAAATTCTTGAGCGTATAAACACGCTTAGTCAAAAAGATCTTGACGAATTAGATGCGTTTTTGGCAGTTTGGTGCAACATGTGGTTTAAAAAATGGAAAGAGCGTGTTAAACTGCTGATCGGTAATCAGGGCGCAAATAAATGGAATAAAATGAACAAACCCCTTGCTGATGCTGAACCCATTTGGCGAAAAATCGAGTGCAAACAAGACCTCCAAGAGTTGATTGTTGCAACTCTTATTAAAAACGGTGAAATCTGCGGAACAGATATACTAGCAGAAAATCTGCTCAAAATGGAGTTGAGCGAAAAATACCTCCAAAGTATCCCTGAAACAGACCGTATCTTTGTTGCTCTCAACAACACCTTGCGTAAAGCACGCGCGATGGCGCACAGTCGAGGCCCTTTGATTTTCGTAAAGGTCGATAAGGGTTACTACAACACACCCGAATAACCCTTTTTTGCTTTATACTTCAGCAGTTTGTAGAAAACCTGCCTGTAAAATGTAACATTACTAATATTTGTGAGTAGAACGTAATTTGTAAAATTAAAAGTTGGGTTTAGCGGATGGTTGCGACTCGTGCTCTTTGCAGAGTCTTGGTCCGCCAGTTATAACGTCTTAGAGTAGCTTGTGCGCCGTAGCCGCATGCGCTACATCGCTTGTTGCGTACGTGGTATGCACGTCTGCCGCATCGACGACATTTTATATGGACAACGCGCCCCATGCGCTTGCCCATTGAAGGAGTGCCCTTTCCCATCTAACTCACCTGGGCGGGGGTGAAATAAGGACTACGTTGTCTCCACGGACGATTATGAGTCCTAACTTCTTTTGGTCTTCAACGACGGTGGTGTCTTCGGTCTCTTCTAAAACCAGATTTAGATGTTGATCGAACCCCTTGAGTCTGCCTCTGAGGCTTTTGCCGCCTTTTAGGCGAACCAGCACAATTTTGCTGAGGTTCTGTTCAAGGATTTCGGTTGTCATTTCGCTCATTTTGAGATCCTCTTGTAACTTTATCTGTTCTATACTTTATCTCTCAACATTTAAACCTATCTCATACTCTGGAGGCGTTAACTATTTGGATGCTATATGTTGCGGCAAAACAAATCGTTCTAGCCTCAACTTTGCCCTTGCGCTGTTGATGGCAGATTGTTTGATTGTGTTTGGTGTGATAAATCTGCTTGGTTACTTTTTGGTGACGCTTTCATGCTAACGGTCAATAGTCTTATTAGTATCTGAAGACATGTGTTATTTGCATGTTAATGGCTGATTTTGACTATGTGTTGCTTGTACTTATAAGAGGGTTTATGGTTTATCTGCCTTGAACGGAACAGTCCATGGTGACGCTGATAAGTTTTGTCATAATTTTTGTGGTATCTTTTGTTCTTAACCTGATCCCGTTTGCTGGCCCCTCAAATATGCTCATCGCATACACATTTGCCCTACGACTGAACAGCACTGATTTTCTCTCTTTTGCATTAATTGGAGCCGCCATGGCCTTGGGCTCCGCTTTAGCCAAAGGTATCTACTATATGGTCACCTTCTTTATCAGTGGAAGATATATCAAAAAAAGCCGCCAAAAACTCGACGCCTCAAAAATCAAACGCTGGGCCTTCCCTTTACTTTTCTTTGCGGCAGCGACACCAATTCCTGATGAACCCATAATTATAGCCCTGGGACTTATGAAGTACAGTCCATCAAAATTTTTTGGCGCTTACTTCTTGGGAAAATTTGGAATCGGTGTTATGGGCGCCTTCTTGGCCGGTTTTTCTATAGAAATCTTTGGAGATTTTATCAGCTCAGAAGTTATGGTTGTTCTGTCCATTGCGATGACCATTGCTCTCACTATTATCTTGCTTAAAGTCGATCTTGGTAAACTATTCGAGAAATACCTGCACCGAAAACCCCCAGCAGATCAGGAACCTAAATAACTCTGTATCTATGCACATAGATAGTTGCTTATGCCCACAAAACAACGTCGATATCCCATCAAAAACAAAGATATTAAACAGATTCTAGAAGAGGCTCAGCATACACTCGGCCTCAATCTTGAGGAGCTATTTGATGTTAGAGCGAGTGTGGAAGTTGTTGAATCAGATGTGGCCTTAATTTATATATTCTCTGGCAAACCTGTAATCTATAAAATTAATGATCGCATTTTGCCTACTTTACTCTTCTCTGAGTTCATCACTACTGCACCTAAAATTGTTGTTGATATGGGTGCAGTTCCATATGTGTGTAAGGGCGCAACAGTTATGGCTCCGGGTATTGTTCGTGTGGAGGGTGAATTTGCGGCTGGGTCACTAGTTTTGGTTACTGATGTAAAGTATGGGAAAGCGTTAGCGGTAGGCGAGAGTTTGATGGATGCGAATACTGTACGCCAGACTAAGAAGGGTCCAGCTGTTAAGGTGTTACATTATGTCGGCGATAAAGTTTGGGATTACATTAAATTGATCTCAGAATAATTATCTATATTTACCTTAATAGTTCGTATTGACCCTTGAGAAGGGTTTTTGTGATCTGATTGGCTGATCTGTAGTGTCAGTATTGTTGTTGGCCTCGTTTTTGGTGGGTATACCATTCAGTTTAGACTAGTTGTTAAGTTGTTTGATCTTGAGCTTTTTTGTAGAGTGCTTTATCGATGGTTCGAGCGCTGAGGTTGTGTTTGGTAGCGGTTTTACGCAGAGCTGAGATGAGACGCAGGTAATTTTGGGGTGTGTAGAGTCCTCCTGGAGGGGTGTTGCCCAACAATCCCTTCCAGACTGTTTGGTCAAATATGCCATAACTCGTTGGGTCAAAGAAGGTCAAGATGATGCTGGCCAGTATGGGTGAGATGCCTTCTAATGTGGTTAGACAATTGATACGGTAGAGATCATCAGCATTTGGGAGACTTAGACTTTGGCTGGTTATACGTTGAACTTTTTCATCGGTATTGCGTGTGACCAGCTCTTGGGCGCGTTGTAGTTTTTCGGGTTCGTCTTTGAATTTCCATTCTGCCACCGCCATGAGATCCTTCACGCTTAGAGCCTTGTTTTTTTGGAATTTTGCACTTAATTCGCGTTCCCGTTGTGCCTGCCAGCCGTAGGCTTTGTCATATTTGCGGCTCCACATGAGATAGTCAGCTTTATCCATAAGTTATCTGGTCTGTAGTGTGTACAGAAGCATTTTTGTTTTGCTCTTAAAATAATGAGCTCGTTAATCACTATTGACGAATTGATCAATTTAGCTAACATATACCCAAAATAATGAGCTAAATTGGTGCTAGTTTTGGTCGGCTAGATGTGCTGTACCGTCGGGGCAGTAAACTTTTTCGTCTTTACCAGCTTTTCGGAATCTTTCACTGCACATGTGAAACATTTCGCATCCATCGCACTCTTTGTTTAACACTGTTTTTTGTCTCCTATTGGTGTTCTTTGCGTGTGTCAATTACTAATAAGGATATGTAATATGCGTATGTATATCCACAGCATGTTACCTCTGTTAGCGGGAGCAAGCGGTACTGTTTGGGCGTTTGTCTTTGTTTTCATGTTTGCCAAAAAATTATATGTCTCTTTAGCTAAACAAACTTTATGAATTGGTATGAATTAAAAATATAAAACTTGCCTATTTCTTGCTTTAGCGTTTGTTTGTTTTTCGTTTGTTGTGGGGTTTGCGGGAGTGTGGGGGTCGAGCGGGTTTGTGGTTACTCCAGCATTTTTTACAGAAAACGGTTTTGTCAGTTTTGGGTTGGAATGGGACTTCACATTCACTGCCGCACTCACTGCAAACTGCATTAAAGGTTGGTTTTGCATGGAACGATTTGAAAAGCTGATAGTTTTTGAGTCGTGGCCAGCCGGTTTTGGCATAGCGGAGCATTTTGGGGTTATCTTTGAGCCAGCGCATCATATGGAAAAAGCTTTTGCCTCTTTTTTCATCTCGCTCAGCAAGGGGTTCGTAGCCTAGATTGCGGATTTCATCGAGATATGCGATTTCAACTAGGCGCTGAGTTTCGCCTTCGACGTGGATGCGTTTGACGTGGTCTTCGCCGTAGACCTTTTTGAGTTCCTCTGCGGCAACATCAAAGATGCATCCCTGGCAGATGTGAATGGCTTCCTCGGGGTTTAGATTAAATTTGGCCACAAGCTTTGACACAACCCGCGAGGCTTCTTGAAGGTATTCTTTTTCACGAAATATGTCTTGGTAGAATCTTACGTCGATTATATCATATTTGAATTCTTTTGTTTCTTCCCGATAGGCGCCGACTACAACACCGAAAAGCAAGTCACCGCTGCCGGCGTCATCAACGATAAGAGTCAACTGGAAACTTCACTCTCTTTTCTTCAGTCAATATGTTAGGGTCATATAAAAATTGATGTGTTCAATTCAGTATAAAACTGGGCTTGAATTGCCTTTTTAACCATTTGGGTCGTTGTTCTGTCTGTGGAGGTGTGTATGTTTGTGCTATATTGGATGTTTGCTGTTGTTGCTTATCTGAGGAGATAAAAGAGTGGTGGTGTATTTGCTGATGTTACATGCCTGATTTTAGGCGGCGATAGGTTGTGTAGTCTATGAATTCTGCAAATGGATTTTCAGCGAGGAATTTGACATTGATTTTTTGGCGGTTACGTTTATCAAGTAGTTGACTGGTGGTGCGTAGAAGGTAGCTGTCGCTGCCTGCTCCTGAACCGTAGCTGGTGACTAGTATGCGGTCGTCGGGTTTTGCTATGTCCAATATTGCGGCTAATCCGACCAGAGAAGCGCCGCTGTAGGTGTTGCCGAATTTAGTCATCTGAATGGCGGGCATAAATTGTTCTTCTTTGAAGCCTAATTCTTTGGCGATGCGCACTGGGAAGCTGGGATTGGGTTGGTGGGGTACAAAGTAGTTGAGGTCTGAGGCTTTGAGGTTACATTGCTCCATGAGTTTGGAGGCGGCGTTGCGGACGTGTTTATGATATGCGGGGTCGCCTGTGAATCTGCCGCCGTGCATGGGGTAGGGTTCACCGTCACGGCGCCAAAAGTCTGGGGTATCTGAGGTGCAGCTATACCAAGCTTCGACCTCTGCAATAACGTCTTTTTTGCCAAATATGAATGCGGCGCCGCCATAGCCGACAAACGCATCGAGTTCTCCTCCGGGCCATCCGCGGGGAGCTGCTTGGCTATTGTCTGCGCCAATAACCATGGCATAATCAATGTTTGATTTGGGGTAGCTGACAAGTGCGCAGGCGTCTTTGAACATGCTTGAGGCGGCTTTGCAGGCAAACTCTGTATCTACTGCATCTACTGCTTGTATGTCTCCGTCTTCTTTGCCTAGTTTGAGTACTTGTGCGACTTTGGCGGCAATTGGTTTGACTGCATAAGGATTTGATTCTGAGCCTGCATAGATTTTTCCAATCAGTGCGCTATCTAGACTTGAGTGGATAAGGGCTAGTTTGCCGGCTTCAACTGCGGCGGTAACTGAGTCTTCATCAAAGAAGGGCACTGCACGCTCGATGCCTTCTTCTTTTATGCGAAAGCGTGATGAATACATTCCATAGCCCACAATTCCTGGCAGATCGTAGTCTTTTTTGGGTTGGCTTATTTTGTATTCTTGGTGGGGATAGTACTCATCAGCTAGGGTAAATGCCAAAGAGATGGTGGGTACAATATCGCCTTTGCCAACAGAGTGGCGTCTGCGAAAACGCGGTGTGACTTCTCTGCCCTCTAGGCTTGATAGGTCTATGGTTTTGTTATCGGCTATTAGTTGATCGGTTAGTCGGGCTGGAACTCGGATTTTGCCGTCGTGAAATGACACAATGCCATAGATGTAGCTGGAGAGTTTGGTGAATTTGTTGGTGGGTTCATTTATGTAGGTGCAGAGTTCAAGGGTGCCTTTATCGTAGAAGAGATCAATATTGTCTAGTTTGTTGTAGCTTTTACGGCCACAGTTGCTACAGTAATCGCGGACTTCAAAGTATTCCTTACCACAACACTGACACCGACATGCTCTTAGTCTATCGCCTAGATATGATACACGTCTTTCTATGGGTTCGCTTGTCATTGTGTTTTCTCTCCTAAAATTGTCATATATGCCTTAGTTCCAAATCCCTCAAACTCTAGTGTTGCAGCGTGTCTAAGACCCTCTGGTGTGGTGATTTGTCTTTCGCCTGCTTCGCCTCGGAGTTGGCGATAAAGCTCAAAGAACTGTGCCCCACCAGTTGCGCCCAAGGGATTTCCATCCGCTTTCAACCCGCCATTAGTGTTCACATGAACTGGTTTACCGTTAAACTCGTAGCTGAGTTGCCCTGTTTGGTTGCTCTCGTAGAGGCTTCTCCATGCAGAGCCCGCTTTGGCATAGCCTAAGTCTTCGAGACTGATCATCTCCATCGCAGTGGATTGATCGTTAACTTGAACAAGCTGTAAATCTGCTACTGAGAGTTTGGCAGTTTGACAGGCCTGTTTCACTGCAAGTTCTGCGGCCACAAAATGGGTGAGATCTTCTCGGGCAGGATAGTTAAGATAATCCGTTGCTGCACCAATAGATAAAACAAAGACCGGTCGATCAGTCATTTGCTTAGCTACGGTCTCGCTTGTGAGAATTAGTGCAGTGGCACCATCTGAGATGGGTGCAAAATCATAGAGCCCCAATGGTTTGCGAGCTGCCTTGCGGGCACTTAGCACTTGGTCGATGGTGATTTTGCGCTGAAACTGGGCATACTTGTTTTTGGCCCCATTCGCATGATTTTTAACGGCCACCTGAGCTAGAGCGACCTCTAATTGTTCCTGATCTTTACCTGTTAGACCATGCTTTTTGATGTAGGCTCGAAGCATCAGTTCATGATTGGACTCCGGGGTTCCACCTGCAAAGTAACTCCACGGATCATCAAGCAACATAAGGTCATCGCGGATTTTATCCCAGCGATCAGACATCTTTTCAATACCCCCAACAAGCACCGTATTGTAGACACCTGCTTGAATTGCATGACAAGCCGCCGACAAGGCCGCACTAAAACTACGCGTGCCCTCCATAGGTACATGTAGCTCTGTGAGCTCGGAGAGAAAGCCCTCTTGGAGCCCTAATTTGTTGGTTATGGGTAAAAAACAATCAGACATGTAACATGCTTCAAGATCTTTACGTTCTATGTTACACTCCATAGATGCGGCAAGCCAAGCTTCCTCAATGAGCTTTTCAGGCTCTTTGCCATAGTGCTCTCCAAACTTGGTTCTGCCGACAGCAACAATAGCTGGACGGTTTTGCATCATGAGCTCTTCCTCTTAATTGCCTAAAGTTCGTCTAAGAAGAATATTAAGTGTTTGCCATATTCAACCAGTTGACTAACCCCCAAAAGCCTAAACAAAATATCGCCTACCCAAAAATATGCAAAGAAACCATGTTTTGTGTGTGAACATAATGTTTAAAAATTAACAAGCAACTGAGTTATTGGTGGTAACTGTGAATAAAGCGTTATCATTAACATTAATTTTTCTCATAAGCGCCTCATTTCTGCTGGTCTTTAGTCCTGTCTCAGCTTCTGAGTTAGTTGAGTACTCCTGGAATACAAAAACTCCCAGACCCGTTAATACCCCCTCGATGCCTTCGGGTGAAACTGTTGTTTTGGATAATAAAATCTACATTATCGGTGGTGACCCCACCCTAGTTTATGACCCGAAAACTGATGTCTGGACCACCTTAGCTTCTATACCCACACCAAGAACTAGTCCTCTTGTTGCTGTTTATCAAGGCAAAATTTATTGCATAAGCGGTCATGTTGAGAACTATAACTCAGTAATAGTGTATCGCTATGTCAATACAGTTGAGGCCTACGATCCCATTAATGACAGTTGGAGCAAAAAAGTTGCAGTACCCGTTGAGGTCGAATCAGTCATCCCGCCCATACAGATTGGTGTGGTAGATGACCAACTTTTCGCTATAGGCCTAAATGGCGAATTATATCAGTATATAGCCCATCTGCTGATAAATGGAGCAGTAAAGCCTCCCTATCCGTTGAAGCAACCTATATGCAAGTTTATGCGCTAAATAACCAACTTTTTGTTATAACCAAAAATGGGGAAATAACAGAGATGCATATGTACAATCCAGTTCTAAATACATGGACAAAAAAAGCCAACCCACCACTAACTGTTTATTCCTTTGTTATTGTGGTGGACGACAAGATACTTGGTGGTCATTCGCAATCAAATCCACACACGAACTGGCCTGAGTTAGGTCTTAGCATTTATGATTCAACAACCGATATCTGGAGTGAAGCCAACCCCAGCCCTCCAGTTAGACGTTTCCACCACTCTCAATCTGTTGGCGTAACCTCAGGCATTTATGCACCCAAACGGCTCTATGTTTTTGGTCAAGAACAACTTGACCTAAACACATTTCAAACATTTACTTGGGCCTATAATCCAGAAGATAACACTTGGTCAACTTCAAAAACTATACCTGACTCATATAGACCCTCTTTTGGCCACTTGATTGCTGTTGTTGAGGACACTTTCTACATGGGAACCTTTTACAACGCACAATATGACCCCAACCTAGGCATGCAATATCTCCCAATAGGTGTGCAATATGTTCCAATAGGCTACTCATATCATGAACAAATTTCACCTGAACCCTCCCCCTTAGAAACACTTACTTCTAAACCACAACCATCTAACCCAAACACTTCTCTAAACACCACTATTGCTCCGACCGCATTATAATTTAGTGTTGTATACAAGTAAATGTTGAATGATCATGTAACAAAGCAAAAAACGGTTAAATTAACCAAAAAGCCCTCAAACATTATGCAATAGAACTCATAAAAAGCAAACTATAGTGGAATAGTTTAAAATCTGCACCTTGCAAAATAGGTGTGCATAATTTTTTGCCGAGTTTCACATTTAGACACCAACCATACATCTTTTTTGCACATAAACAGAGCTGTTCCTCAAAAACACTACACTACCATCAGAACAAACACTACAGCACAACGCAAAAGTTAACCTATTCCGCTATAAAACACCAACATTAAATATAATCTGGTCAAAGCACTATCCTAGCGGCAATAATTCTAACAATTAGCTTTGCCATTGCGGCCGTCAGTATATTTTTTTATCTCAAAAAGGCACAACCAAACAAAAGAGCATTAAAACTAAACTAAACTAAAATCTGAAAAGTTACCGAGTTACTGATAAACGCAAAAGTCCTTCAAGCAAACTAAAGCGACATTTGTGCTACTTTGCTGTGCCATTCAATGATTTCTATAGAACAACCTGTTGATCTGGCTATAGATGCTCTTTTTCTGCTATTTGTTGTTTTAGCACTTCGACTAACTTTTGTAACTTTTCACTCAACTCAACCGGATAGAGCGGGGCATCAATCACTGTTTTGTATTTCTGCGGCAGTTGTGCTATATTTTTGGTTGCAAACCCCCGAATCTCCTCAAGCGATGGCAAACTAGACATTAATTTTCCCTTATCCATAACTTTAATAAGCATCGCCTCACCCTCTGAGGACTCATCTGCGAGGGTAATTACATCTTTTTTGAAAGTCCCATCATTGTTTCGAAAGCGATAAACCTGTTTGCGCCCCGGCAGAGTATTTTTATCCTTACTAAGTTTCATAATAGGGGAGAAACTCTTATCGGTGTTTTGTGTTTCACAGAGTTTATAAATAACATCAAGATAGGGCCGATCCGCGCTGGTTCCCATTTTAGTACCTACACCAAACGAATCAATCGGTGCAGCTTTCTCGAGCAACTCTGTGATTTTGTATTCATCAAGATCTCCACTGGCAAAAACTTTGACGTACTGCAACCCCTGATTATCCAATATTTCCCGAATTTTTCGGCTCGATTCCGTCAAATCGCCGCTATCCAGCCGTACTCCGCCCAAACAAATCCCCTTTGCCGCTAATTCTTTGGCAACCATGGCTGCTTTTTCTGCCCCTGCTATATCATCATAGGTATCGATGAGCAGAGTTGTTTTATTGGGAAAAGTTTTCAAAAAAGCCCGAAAAGCATCAATTTCTCTGGGATAAGACATGATAAAACTATGTGCCATGGTACCAAACACAGGAATACCATAAACCATACCTGCCAAGACATTGCTGGTTCCCCGACAACCCGCGATGTAGCTGGAGCGGGCTACTTTCATACCCGCATCGACACCGGGCTCTCTTCGCAGACCAAATTCAATAACAGATCTGCCCTGAGCCGCTTCCACGACCCGACTAGCCTTGGTGGCAATCATTGTCTGCAGATTAATCGAATTCAACAAAAAAGTCTCAACAAGCTGAGCCTCAATAATAGGTGCAGTTATACGCAAAAGCGGCTCATTGGGAAAAGCAACCGTCCCCTCAGGAACCGCCCAAACCTCACCTGTAAACCTAAAATTCCTCATATGCTCTAAAAAGTCTGCTTTAAACCCCTGCTTTTCTAAGTAACCCAGCTGTTCATCAGTAAATTTGATGTTTTGCAGATAATTTAGTACTTCTTCTAGGCCTGCAAAGAGAAAATAATTTCTATTTTGAGGGAGACGTCGAATAAAAAGATCAAAGGTTGCCGGCTCAAAATTTTGATTATCATAATAAGCTGCACACATGGTGAGCTCATAATAATCAGTGAAAAGACTCATGTTCTTCTCATTTAAGTATCCCAGAAAAGCACTCATGGCTAAGTTGAGGTGTCGCATTGATTTAATACTTTCTGCCCGAGTTTCGGTGGAATTCTGCACTGGGTATCATAAAAGTTTATCCTGATGAAAGATATGGCTTACTTGATGATGGGCATTTATGAGTGGCGTTAGTACCTCAAATAATCTTTTAGCTAAAATAGGCTCGGTTCTGTTGTTAATTCCAATATTAAACATCTTTGGGCTTGTTCTTGTTCTCTGGGGCATGAGAGTTTTCGTCGAACAATACAAAGACCGTAGTATTTACCGTAACGCCGCCGTAGGCACGATTTTTGGTATAGTTGGTCTCTATGTGCTAACTGTCACTCTGATTAGTTTTCTTCTTAGCTTATATTTCCCCTCAGTTGTTATATCAACCACTGACTCAGGAACCATAATAACCCGACAAATCACTCCGCTGATAGGTTTTAATGGCGTTGTAGCATTCAGCTTTATCTTGTTGATGGCTTTGTTCTATCGACGTACACTTAACACATTGGCGGCCTGCTCTGGCAAGCGCCTCTTTCGCTCCGCAGGCATAATGTTGTTTATTGGTTCAATAGTTCCATTGGTATGTACAGCTGTGGTCATTGTAGTGAATCAAATTTTGCTAATTGTTCTAAACACATCGTTCAATGGGTCACTTGCGGTAACAACAGTGATGTTTTCCGGTTCCCTTATGGTATATGTGGCCTTTATACTTCTGGCAGTCACTTTTCACTCACTTAAACAAACACAACCCCTTGAAATCTGATGTATTGTTGTATTGGCACAGTTAAGAATATGAAAAATGTAGTTGATGCAGTTTATCTGTGGTGTGTATTTCTTTTTGTTGCGTTCGTGTCATCTTTTTTTGGGAATCGGATTTTTGAGTCTAAATTTCGGATGGCTACTTTGTTGAGTGCTGTTTGATAGCTCTATACGATCTGTGCGTAAACTTAATATCACTACACAGAGTAAGGTAGAAAGAGAATTGCAATGTCGCTAATGTATCCCATTAGGCATGTGTTTCGCAACTGGAAACTTTTCACCGCTCTGTTAATCGGTATAACCTTGGCAGCAACATTTTTCGCTGGCATATGGGTAAAATCAGATATAGCATCTGATCAGTCGTTTAACAAGCATCTTGGCTCCCTCAAAGCTGATATGACGTTCCAGAACCAGTTCAACTACACAAACGTGCCCTTAGTAGTGCAAGATATACTTAATGTCAAGGTGTCACAGATGTTGAGATAGTGTCTCGGTCTTGGCAAGATTTAGGGTTCCCAGCTGATAACTATACCAATTGTCTTCTTTCTGTGCCGATGATAAGTTTTCCCAATAACTCTCGAATTTATGATGAATGGCTAAACAAACCCAGTGACGGTATACCTGAAAATTATACCTACATCATAACTGGCACACAGCTTGCAAATCGAACCGCCATTGGTGATGTCATTACCACTCAGATGACTTTCTACCAGCCAAAATACGACAACGCCTCAACTTTCGCCGTTAACTTGACAGTGGCTGGATTTGCAGAATTAACCGATGACGGTTATGCATACTGTACAGATAACCTCCGGGGTAATTCTATTGACTTTAGCGGTTATCGGAGTGATTTATTGATTATTGGCTGGGAGAGCACACTTACAAAGATGTGGACTTCCACATTGGATGGTTGTGGCACTACTCAAATAGGATTTATCATCGATGTGGACCGAGAAGATCTCATCAGTCCTTTCAATATCCAAGAATCAATAAATAACGTTGACCGAGTAGCTACTAACATCCAAAATCGTGTTCTTGGTAACTATCTCTCTTGGGGCTGGGTCGACAATATGCTCCGCAGTGCTCTATGGTCATATAACTATGATTCTCAAAATATGCTCAATGGTTTTATTATGGTTTCTATACCCATCTTCTTTGTTGCTTGGTATTTGGGCTATACCGTTTCTGATGTGTCCTTTAACATTCGCAGACGGGAGATTGGTTTACTCTCAACAAAAGGTCTCTCAAGCGGACAAATTCAACGGATGTTTTTAACAGAAGCATTAGTGATTGGTCTAATCGGCGGTTTATTGGGTACCTTTGGCGGTTTACTCTTAAACCAATATTATCTCGGTACAGTTAATGTGGCTCATATTTTCAGTTCAACTCTGTTAAATCCTATAGTCGCAGTAACTACCATTATTTTTGCCGTTGTTTTGGCTGTTGCGGCAGTATTTTTATCGGCTCGTAAAGCCTCAAAGATAGCTGCAGTTGATGCTCTTCGTAATTATATGCCTCCAAGCAAACCCTCACGAAAAATATTTCCACTAGTTGCTCTAATATTGGGTAGCTACAAGATTGTCATATTTCTATTAGGTGTGAACGTTCAGTATCTGTTTAATCAAATGAGCTTCCAGGGGAACATGTTTGTTTCTGTGCTCTCAGTTCCAGTGGTTATATTTGATCAGGCTATGACCTACATCGGTCCTTTGCTGTTCTTCTGGGGCTTCACAAAACTTGTCATTCTTGATTCAACTAAATTCCAAGCGGTAACAACAAAGATTTCCTCAGCTATGGGTGACTTGGGTGCTTTGGCCGCAAAGAACGTTAGGCGAAATCCCGCACGCTTGGCAGCCATAGCCTTTTTGATCGCTCTAATTATTGGTCTTAGTGTCCAAGTTACCGGACAAATAGCCAGTCAAGAGGACTATATTGAGCGTAATGTCCACAACAATGTTGGCGCTGACATAAGCGTGTCGGTGGCTAATGTGACTAGGAGTCAAGAAATTCTTAGTAATATAACCCAGAACGTATCTGGTATACGCAATGCAACCATAGAGCGCTCTCTTACTGCCTTTTCAGTGGGAGATAGGACTAGTTATATGAGTGTGCGAACCATAGAACCAGATGCGTGGGCTGAGTGTGCTTACTATGAAGATGGTTGGTTTAGCGGTGGCCCAAGCATGAATCAGATGCTTGCTGAGTTAAAATCAAACAACAATACTATCATTTTAGATCGGACTGTTGCCAAACAGCTTGATCTCAAGCTCTACGATGAGATAGCTGTGGATTTCTCTTCCTGTGCACGACAACTACGGGTTGTGGGATTCTTTGGCCCTGAACCTCAAGACAACAGCAATTCCTACTCTTACATCAACGGGGTTCAAACTCTCTATTCGCCATTTTGTTCTTATGTACCTCGAGATCTGTTTAACATGACTGAGGGCAGTGATATCTATGTCTTAGAATATTGGTCTTCCAAAATCTTAATCAGCATAGAACCAGGTGTCAATGGCACCGATGTCGCAAATCAAATTCGCGCTCTATACTTAGATGTATATGGCGTTCAATCCTTTGATGAGCAGTGGCGGCGTTCAGTTGAAATGGATAATCTTAACACTTACAACGATCTCCAAATTCTAGAGTTGCAGAATTTTGGTCTTATCTTTGCTGTTCTCTCAGCTTCAGTTGGTACCGCCTTGATAGCTATAGTTAGCTTAAAAGAACGTAGTCGCGAAGCTACTTTGATGAGTGTACGCGGCTTATCTTTTAGACAACTTGTATGGATGTTTCTCTCTGAGAGTTTGGCAATCATTACCTTTGCAGTAATCTTGGGAATAGTGGTTGGCGTAATTGTCATATATGGCAATATAACTGCGAGCAACGTATACATCAACTCCTACAATCTAGTAACTCAGCGCCTAGTTTTCCCATCTAACGCTTTTGTTGTCATAGGAACCTACGCTGCTCTCATATATGCGTCCACAATAGGTGCAATTTTAGTTATGACTAGTCAGTATGTTACTAAACTAGAAAAGATGGTTAGAACAAGATGAGCGGATTAAACATAAAAGTAAAAGATTTGGTTAAAATTCACCACACTGGACACATCGAAGTCCAGGCGTTAAGAGGTTTAAACCTTGAAATATCCTCCGGTGAACTCATTTCCATCATTGGTCCTAGCGGTAGCGGCAAATCGACCCTGCTAAATATAATCGGAGGACTTGACAAGGCCACTGCTGGCACAGTTACCGTAGGAGACAAAGTCGTTACAAACCTCTCTGTACGACAACTGGTTGATTTCCGCAGAAAAATGGTCGGGCACATCTTCCAAAACCTCAACCTAATCCCCACGCTTACCGCACAGGAAAACATTGAATTCTCCATGGTAGCCTCAGGTGTCAAACGCGATAAACGCAAAAAACGTGTACAGGAACTCCTAAATATTGTTGGTTTAGACGCCCGAGCTGACCATAAGCCAGAGGACCTCAGTGGTGGTGAACAACAAAGAATCGCCATAGCCTCCGCACTAGCAAACGATGCCCCAATTCTTTTAGCAGACGAACCTACCGGTGAATTAGACACCGCTAATGCACGAATCATCGCAGAGCATCTGGTCAAGATCAACCAAGAACTAGGAAAAACCATCATCATGGTTACCCATGACCCAAGCGTTGCCCGCGTTTCTAGTAGAATTCTGCGTATCGAAGACGGCGTCATAAAAACTGCCCTAGCCCCCTCAGAGGTTATTGGACAAGAAAAAGCCGCCGCTTCGTATGTAGATCAGATTAAAGCACGCATCATAGAAATTAACTCACAGATAGCTCAACTTGACACCGATTTACGCACAGACAAAATCGATGGCGACGAATACGCACATAAACGGCTAAGCCTCAAACAACTCCGCGACAGCCTAAAAGAAGAATGTAGCCGCATGGGCGTCATCCCCCCATAAACCCCTTTTACCCCAGATCCAAGACGCTCTAATGCGTATTTTCTTGTTTGATCATAATACTATCCCAAACTTTTCTCTTTACAAAGATAAATGAGCATACTGATGTGATAAAAGTAGTAAGGATTAGGATAAAGTTGGCTAATGTTACCCATTCTGGCACCTGAATCATGGCAACACATACTGCAACAAACAAATACAACGAGATAACTCCTGTTCCGAGTTGGGCGGCAATGATTAATTTTCTAATACGAAACGCTCCTGCTTTCATATGATTAAGGGCTGTCTCTATGTGTTTGGAGACATCGGGCAAATCATCAAGGAGCAATGTTAATCCGCCCAGCAACAGAAACCGACCCGCATTCACCGAGGCAACGGTGTTGTTGACCAAAAAAATAGTTGCTACCGATACAGGCGTAAAAAAAGTGACATAAATGGTGCCAACTGCTAAAACAAGAAAACCATATACATAGTGATGGAAAAGAAACCTGCCCGTGTGCAATTTTCGTCCCAAGAGTGCACTTGGAAAAACATTTAGAACTGCTGCAACGATAACGACCCAAAACACATAGCCATCAACAAGGTAGGGACTAAAAGGTTTCCAACCCGGATAAATCCAGTAGACACTTGAGAGAATACTCACTGCACAGGCTATAGTCAAGAGTGCGTTAAAAATCAGAGTTAAACTAAAGATCTTTTTGCAGATTATCCAAACCCGGCTCATGCCTTGCCCTCATAACCCAAAAATTAGAACCGATACGATATGAACATTATGTAACACAAGCAAGTTTGACGAGAAAAACTGATTCAAAAGCAGTTTGAAAACTAAACCCAAATAAGTCGGTCTCTTTCCTATAGAGTTTGGACAATGAGGATATCGAGGTACGCTGAGGCTAAAGGCGGGGAAATTTAAGCTGGAGGTCTGTGAGTGCTTTTTCCGCTACCGAGTCCACTTCAAATTATTTATGTAAACTATTTCTTTAGCCGTTTTTACAGCAAGGGTTTTTATTAACCCTCAACAATAGAGATAGCCGTTTAACGATTGGGGTTCATGATTTGGAGGCTGTCTGGTTTACCGTTAAAGAGCAGCGGTGGAAAATTGGGTTATTCGGTAAGTTTTCATGGACCGGAAACGAAGAACTTTGGGATTCAGACAACTGCACCATAAGCATTGCAAGAACCCTAAAAGACCAATGCTTAATTGTGGTTCGAAGCAACCAAACCAAATACAGCCACTACATGCAAAAAGATGTAGTGCTCCGCTACATGCTGGGATTTGAGATCTACAAGGTACCCCACGAACCCCAAACAGAAACCTATACCGCTCGAAATAACATCCCCGAAAAAAGAACCGGCCCAAAAGAACGCTGGGTTTTACAACTCGACGATAAACATTGGATCTGGGAGTGGGCCCAAAAAGACAAAGACATCACAAACTCTACAATCTACCAACTATACCACGAAATAGTCCATGAGTTAGTGCATCCTTCCATAAACCCAGACAATATCATAAAGGCTCAAGTTGAACCACAATCGGTAGAGCTGATTCCAATTATATATCAACCAAGTATTGATGCCCTAAAGAACTTTGTACGCGAAGTCCACTGTGCCAAAGAACCCCAAAACCCTGATGGTTCCTACACCATAGAAGTCTCTGTTCTCTTTGAAAATGAACGCCTCCGCCAGCACGGTATCTTAAATTCAATCTATGAGTGTATCCGCCGCCTCATATACGGCAGAACAATGGATCTAGAAACCTTCAAAATCAACATAGCTAAAAACCCCCAAAATAATACCTTCGTTTTCGAGGGTATCTATAGCGGTAACAACGAAATTAACGCTGACTCCATCCACGGAGACAAAGCTCCTCCGCCTCCACCCAAACATCCCATAAAATACTACTTTATGAACCAAAATCATCCTGTAGTATTTGTTAACACATCCAATCATGCAATGGCCGAACATGACACAAACAACCGCCTCTGGAAATGGGAATACATCCCCTGGCTATCTGATGCACCCATAAAACTAGGTTCTATGACAAGAAAAGAACTCGAGGCAAGCCTCAAAAAATCTAACAGCTAACAATAGCCGCCTCGTGGTGTCAAGGGCGTGTTTGCAATAGGCGGTTTCTCATATTTCTCTGGTATTTTTGTGTTATAATTCCGGGTTTGTTTGTGTTCTATTTGGTTTGTAGTTGTTGCGTTGGTTTAGTGTGATGTGAATAACACTTAATAATGCCCTGTTGTTTTCAGATAGTGAGGAAACGAAAGCTTGATTCTCAATGATATCGTAGAAGTCCTTTATGCACCACGTAAAGTATTCAAGCGTGTTGTCGCAAATCCCAAGTATCTTGGTGCAATTATAATATTTCTTCTCTTTATAGGTCTGCAAGTTGGTTATGCTTTTGGTCAATTCAGCAAAATCGAGTTGGAACAGACCCAGCCTGTTAGTGGTTTAATCCAAACATTTACAAACGCCACCAGCTGGGCAACGGCTCCAAATGTGAATTTAACCAACAACTTTGCTGATTACTACAACAATACTGTTTTCATAGCTAATCTGTTGCGTCCTCCAACTGATCCTTTGGCTTATTATCCTCTTTTTGGAAACTTTAGTCTTCAGATGGATGCTGCAAATACCAATACCCTCTCAGCAGCACTGGTTGACACAGATAATGTAGATTGTAGTGAAAATGGTTTCCAAAATCTCACCTTAAACATAAAGCTAGTTCAACCCATAACTGTTCCCAAAAACGCAACCTTAACTCTCTACTCACTTTCCGATAGCAATTACTATACTTACGATCTGACCAGCGATTTAGCTGGTGCTTCAGCTGTTAATCAATGGGGTAATTTAACTATCCCCGTAGGACCCAACGCAAAAGGCTGGAGCGAAACCGGCAATCCCCTGTGGGGCAACATAACCTCTTTGTCTTTGCAATTAGACTATCCCGATAGCCAAAACATAACCGTTCGCATAGGCGCCTTATTCTTCCGCGGCCTATACCTAACACCGCTGGAGTACAACAGTGTTGGTTTACTTGTACAGTTCCTCCAGGTGTATTCTCTCCAGTTTCTCTTCACTTGGATAGTTCTAAGCGGGATTATCTATCTATTCTGCAGAGCCCTAAAAAGTACAGTTCTTTGGAAACCGCTCTTTATTGGACTAGGGATTGCTATGATGGTTATGGTAATACGGGCGGCCATAGGTGTAATTGCAACTGCAACTATGCCCACAGTCTACTATCCCTTCGATGTATCATTTGGCACTCTCTTTGATCCTCTTGGCGCACTGTACTATCCAGCAAATGCCGTTTCCGCGCTTCTTCCACAGTCACAGGCAAGCCTTGCCGCCATAGATGCATCACTGGGTGTCTTTCGCGGTATTATCACCGTTATGTTCGTTGCATCCTATGTTTGGCTGATAGCACTGGGCGCTTTTGTTATAAAAGCAATCAAAGCACAACCCGTAATCATCCAACCAACTGAACCATCGCAAACCCCCATAGTAGTAAATGACTCTAAAGGGCTAAACCAGGACTTATCCACCATAAAATGCCTAATCATTTCTGCTATTAGCGTAGGCATAACGCTCTTGGTTCTATGGTTTATCCTAGGCGTTGTCTAAACGCTATACCTTTCTTCTCTTCTTTTTGTATCCGTTAATTATTGGGCAAGATTTATATCATACAAAGAAGAAAAAGCGTTAAGCGAACAGCTAGAAGTGAAGTAAATTGGTTGATATAAAAGACTTAGTCGATGGAATGAAACGGGTTGACGTAGAAGGCAAAATCGTCGAAAAAGGCGACCCGCGAGAAGTCAAATCCCGATTTAAAGATGAATCTTATCGGATAGTTGACGCCGTTCTTGCAGACGAAACCGGTAGCATAAAATTGACGCTGTGGAACGAGCAAATCGAGCAGGTAAACGTGGGCGACAACATAAAGATTGAAAATGGCTACGTAACCAGCTTCAAAGGCGAAACCCAGCTAAACGTCGGTAAATTCGGCAAACTCACCGTTTCCTAAACGCTCACTTTTTAGAGCACAATTTATTTTCTATCCTAAACACAACTATTCCTGTTATGTATGTGGCAAAAATTATCTCGCGGTCTTTCTATAGCTATTGTGTTGTTGGTTAGCGGTATTACTGATTTGGTAACGGGCGTCTTTAATTTTTTAGCTTATTCTGCAGATATTGCGTGTGTTGGTTTGTTAATTTTGTATATTTGTCTGCGCTTGAAATTGCCTAGTTTATAGACAAAACTTATTAATTCAAACGGTGGGGTCATTGTCGTTTACAGGGAAGAGAAATTGCAGTTTGAGCTTGTTTCACCGTACAAGATTTCTCCAGGCCAGCAGACCGCTATTGACCAGTTAGAGGCGAGTTTTAAAACCAAAGATAAACAGACGCTTCTGGGTATAACGGGTAGTGGTAAAACTTTTGTTATGGCAAATGTCATCAACAGGTTACAGAAACCCACATTAATCCTGGCACACAACAAAATTTTAGCCGCTCAACTCTATGGTGAACTTAAAGAGCTCTTTCCTCATAATCGGGTAGAATTTTTCATATCCTTCTATGATTACTATCAGCCTGAGTCGTATCTGCCGGCCCAGGATATGTACATTGAGAAGGACAGCACTGTTAACGATGAAATCGAAAAAATGCGTATGCATGCTGTCTCAAGTATTGTTAGCAGAAACGACACCATAATTGTGGCCTCGATTAGCTGCATCTACAGCTTGGGTAACCCTGATGACTTTCGCACTATGGCTATTGAGCTAAAAACGGGCTTGCCTCTGAGTCGAATTAAGCTTATCCACTCCTTGGTAGATATGCAGTATGAACGCAACGATCAGGCGCTTGAACCCGGCAAATTCCGTGTTCGAGGCGACACCGTTGATATCGTACCCTCCTATGAAAACGATATCATACGCGTCGAAATAAGCGCAAACACCATCTCGAAAATAAAAGAAGTGCATGCCATAACGGGTGATGTGAAAAACACCCTTGACCAACTTACCCTCTACCCCGCAAGACAATACGTGGTTCCCGAAGAAAAACACGCCCAAGCCATCGAGCACATCGAACAAGAACTCGAAGCACAGCTAAAAGGCCTGCCGCCTCTTGAAGCCCAACGGCTAAAACAACGAACAAACTATGACCTAGAGATGATTCGTGAAATCGGCTTCTGCTCGGGTATGGAAAACTATAGCCGCCACTTCGATGGCCGTAACCCCGGTGCACCCCCATTCACACTAATCGACTACTTCCCCAAAGATTACCTGCTCATTATTGATGAGAGTCACCAAACCATCCCCCAAGCACGCGGTATGTACAACGGGGATTATAGCCGCAAAAAAAATCTCGTTGACTTTGGCTTCCGCCTCCCAAGCGCACTAGATAATCGTCCCCTGCAATTCAGTGAGTTTGAACACAAAATGGGGCGTGTTCTTTTTGTGTCAGCAACGCCTGCCGAATATGAACTAGAAAAAAGCGGATCGCCAGTTGAGTTAATCACTCGACCCACCGGACTTCTAGACCCCGAGATAGAAATGCATCCCATTGAGGGTCAAATGCAGCATCTGATGGCCCAAGCAAAACAAACCATCGAACGAGGCGACCGCGTCCTAATAACCACACTGACCAAACGAATGGCAGAAGATCTGACTGATTATCTTGTCAAAGAAGGTTTTCGCGTACGATATATGCACAGCGAAATTGAGAGCCTTGATCGTATTGAGCTGGTGCGTCAACTCCGCATCGGCGAGTTTGACATACTGGTTGGCATAAATCTGCTCCGCGAAGGATTAGACATCCCCGAGGTCGCGACCATATTTATCCTTGATGCTGACAAAGAAGGCTTTCTGCGCGACGAGCGCAGTCTCATACAGACCATAGGCCGCGCCGCCCGAAACGTCAATGGCAAAGTCATTCTCTATGCCGATACCCAAACCCAGAGCATCAAACGCGCCATGGAACTCACCTACTACCGCCGTAACTTCCAAAAACGCTACAACCAACAATACGGTATCACACCCCAAACCATCATCAAAGCCGTCACCCTAAAAGAAAGCACCATAAAAGGCACCAAGCATCTCGCCAAATCCGATATCCAACGCCAAATCGCTGAATTAGATGCTAAAATGCGTGAAGCCGCCGAAAAATTAGAATTCGAAAAAGCCATCGAACTCCGCGACGCCATTGCCGAATTACAAAAAGCCCTTGCCTACAAAATAGAAAAAGCTGTGTCTAACCCAGAAATTTAGCTGTTTAGTGCAATAAGGTTCTAATGTTGCGAGCTAAAACAAGATAAACTCTACATTAGGCGAAAGGCAATGCGTGATAATATTTCAGTTAAAGGTGCACGAGAGCACAATCTCAAAAACATAGATTTAGAGTTGCCCCGCAACAAACTCATAGTCATAACTGGACTTTCCGGTTCAGGCAAGTCCACCTTGGCCTTTGATACCATCTATGCTGAGGGCCAACGACGCTATGTCGAGAGCCTCTCAGCATATGCACGCCAATTTCTGGGGCTGATGGATAAACCTGATGTGGATAGCATCGAGGGGTTATCTCCTGCGATAAGTATCGAGCAGAAAAGCACCAGCAAAAACCCCCGTAGTACCGTGGGGACCGTCACCGAAATCTATGATTATCTCCGATTGCTGTTTGCCCGCATAGGCACCCATCACTGCCCAAAATGCGGTAGCTCAATTCACCCGCAAAGCCCCGAAAACATCACAAGCCTAATCATGGCCGAAAAAGACAAAACCCTTGTGTTTCTAGCCCCCATCATACGCGGCATGAAAGGCACCCACGAATCAATCTTTGATGACCTCAAAAAAGAAGGCTACACCAAAATCCGCGTAGACCAAAAAATCTACGAAACCGACCACATAAAAGAAGAAATCAAACTGGTGCGCTATGAGAAGCACTGGATCGAGGCCGTTATAGATACTGTCACCATCCAAGACGACGAACGTAGCCGAATCGCTGAAGCAGTTGAGGGCGCACTTAAAACCGGCAAAGGCACCATGATAATCATAGATGCCACAAACACCGATGCCGGCAAGAAAAAAGAACTCGAACGTTTCGAGGGAGAAATCATGTATAGCACCTTTGGTGCCTGTCCCAACCACCCCGAAATCGTGTTTGAAAGCCTTGAGCCCCGCATGTTTAGCTTTAACTCACCCTTTGGTGCCTGCTCAGTCTGCCACGGATTAGGTGAAATCACCGAGGTCACAGCAGACAAAGTGCTCCCCGATAAAAACCTCTCCATCATAAACGGCGCCCTAGCGGTCTACAAAAGCACCATGGATCTTAGCTGGCGAGCCCAACAACTAACCGCAGTGGGCAAAAAATACGGCTTTGACATATTTACCCCAATAAAAGACTTCACCGAACAACAACTCCAAATCCTGCTCTACGGCGACAGCGAACCCATTAACGCCAACTGGTCCAACGGCGCCCACATGTCCATGAAAGACGGCTGGGAAGGTATCATCCCCCAAACCATGCGCCTCTACCGCCAAACCGAAAGCGAATGGCGCAAATCCGACATCGAAAAATTCATGACCAGCCGTCCCTGCAACGCATGTCACGGCAAAAAACTCCAACCCGTCGTATTAGCCGTTCAGATCCAAGACAAGAGCATAATCGATGTCACGGATCTCTCCATTGAAGACTCGGTGGATTTCTTCCAAAACCTACCCCCTAAACTAAACCAAAAAGACCTCTCCATAGCCAAACAAGTCCTAAAAGAAATCAATGAACGCTTAGGCTTTCTCAAAAACGTCGGCCTAGGCTATCTCACCCTCTCACGCGCCGCAAAAACCCTATCCGGCGGCGAAGCCCAACGCATCCGCCTCGCCACCCAAATCGGCAGCAACCTCATGGGCGTTCTCTACATCCTAGATGAGCCCAGCATTGGGCTACATCAACGAGACAACGCCAAACTCATAACCACCCTAGCCCGACTCCGCGATCTGGGTAACACCCTGATCGTAGTAGAACACGACGAAGACACCATGCGCCATGCCGACTACATCGTAGACATGGGCCCCGGCGCAGGCGTACACGGAGGCCACATCGTCGCCGAAGGCCCCCCAACAGCTGTCATGCAAAACCCCCGCAGCCTAACCGGCAAATACCTCTCAGGCGAACTACAAATCGAAGTTCCCCAACAACGCCGCCAACCCACCGATTGCCTCACCATAAAAAACGCATCTGAGAACAACCTCAAACAACTCACCGTAAACCTGCCCATAGGTGTCCTCTGCGGAGTCACCGGTGTCTCTGGCTCAGGCAAAAGCACCCTTATGAACCTAACCGTCATCCCAGCACTCAAACAACTCTTCGGCGAGCAAGTCGACAAAATCGGACGCCACCAAAGCCTCCACGTCCCCAAAGCCATACGCAACGTTATCGTCATCGACCAAGACCCCATCGGCCGAACCCCCCGAAGCAACCCCGCCACCTACACCAAACTCTTCGATGAAATCCGACGCATATTTGCCGCTACCAAAGAAGCCAAAGCACGCGGTTACGTAGAAGGCCGCTTTAGCTTCAACGTTAAGGGCGGCAGATGCGAAACCTGCCAAGGCGACGGCGTTTTGCGCATCGAGATGAACTTCCTACCTGATGTCTATGTACAGTGTAGCGAATGCAAAGGTAAACGCTACAACAAAGAAACACTCGCCGTACAATACAAAGGCAAAAACATCGCCGAAGTCCTAGACATGACCGTTGAGGAAGCCGCAAAATTCTTCGAAAACACCCCACAAGTTCACCGCAAACTCCAAACCCTCCTTGATGTCGGCTTAGGCTACATCAAACTAGGCCAAAGCAGCACCCAACTAAGCGGCGGAGAGAGCCAACGCATAAAAATCACCCGAGAACTCAGCAAACACAAAACAGGTCACGTCATCTATATGCTCGACGAACCCACAACCGGTCTACACTTCGACGACACCAAACGCCTTATCCGCGTCCTCAACCGCCTCGTCGACAACGGCAACACAGTCTACATCATCGAACACAACCTCGACGTCATAAAAAGCTGCGACCAACTCATCGACCTAGGCCCCGAAGGCGGCGCCGCAGGCGGACAACTCTTAGCCCAAGGGACACCCGAAGAAGTAGCCCAAAACCCAACATCATACACAGGTATATTCTTAAAAAAACTACTATCACAACAACAAACACCCAATAACCAACAATAACCAACAATCTTTGTCTATTCACTTTTAGAGACTTTATTCCAAAACCTGTCTAGTTTACGCCCAATAACCGCATCAACATTTACGTTCCACAATATTCTAAATCTGCCCGTCTCAAATATTGAATCGAAAGGTTATCACCAGCATAAATCGGCAATTCTCATAGATGGGGTGATGGAAATGCTTAATGCATGCCTTGATTAGTCAAATTACAGCGGCAAAACATGATTAAACTATCCAGTCCCTCGGATTTCAAAAGCTCCGATATACCCACTGATCCTGGCGTGTATCTCTATCGTGACGAACAAGAGACTATTCTCTATGTGGGTAAGGCCAAAAATCTTCGTAGCCGAGTAAAAAGTTACTTCTCAAGCATCGATCAACCACCCAAAACACGTCAGCTGCTTTTGCATATCCGAAGCATCGACTGGATTGTTGTCAACACCGAAGTAGAAGCCCTGCTACTAGAAAATAAGCTCATCAAACAACACACACCAAAATACAACATTGATCTCAAAGACGCCAAAAGCTACGCCTACATCTCACTAACCCGAGAAACCTACCCAAGGGTTTTAACCAGCCGCAAAGTCCACCGCAAACTCGAATCCTTTGGACCCTACACCGATGGATTTACCCGCCAAGACCTCCAACGCACCGTTGTTCGGGTGTTCAAGTTACGCACCTGCAAAAATATGCACAAACGTGCCTGTCTAAACTATCACATCAATATGTGCACCGCCCCCTGTACCGGCAACATAATCCCCGAACAATACGACAAACAAGTCAAAGATGCCCGTGCCTTTCTAAACGGCAACTATCAACAAACCATCGAACAACTCAACACTCAGATGCAAGAAGCCTCCCAAACTCAACATTTTGAGGAGGCACTTGAGTTACGTAAACAAATCGCCTCCATACGTCTGCTCACTGAGCGTCAAATTGTAGATAATGAGCGGCGTTTTGATCAGGATGTGATGGTGTTTAGGCGTGTTGGAGAAAAGATGATGGCGCTACAAATGGGGGTGCGCAAAGGGGTACTTTTGGGTAAAAAAGAGTTTAGTGTGGATTTGCAGCCCCAAATCGAGCAGGAATTTTTAAAAGCCTTCTACACGGCTAATCAGATTCCTCGCGAGATTCTACTCAACAAACCCGTTTGGATAGAACCCGACGAAAAGGTTGCTCTTGAAGAGTTTCTCGCAAAAAAACGCTTGGCACCTGTATCTTTGACGATTCCTCACAAAGCAGACAAGTTGGCTCTGATAAAATTGGCCGAAAAAAACCTTGAGTCTGGCCTCGAGTTTGACTCTGCTTTGGTAGATTTACAAAACAACCTCCATTTGCCTGTTTTGCCGAGGGTGATTGAGTGTTTTGACATATCCAACTTGGGTACTGAGCATGTTGTCTCGGGTATGGTGGCCTTCAAAGACGCCAAACCCGACAAAAAGAACTATCGTAAATTTAAAATTAAAACTGTTACTGGACAAGATGACTTTGCCAGTATACATGAGGTGGTGTTGCGCCGCTATAAGCGTCAAATTGAAGAAAACAATCCCCTGCCCGATCTGATTGTTATTGACGGTGGACCCGGACAGGTTAGCGCCGCCAAAGCGGCCCTTCAAACCCTGGGACTTCAAACTCCCATGTTTGGGTTGGCTAAAGAACGTGAAGAAATCTATCTCCCCAACGATCCTGTCCCCAGAGTGTTTGATAAAAACAGTACCATGATGCTTCTGCTCCGAAAAATCCGTGACGCCACCCATGATTTCTCACTGGGTTACAATCGCAAACGACGCCAGATGCAGATCCGCGAAGAGTTCAAACAACCCTCTAAGCGTTCAACCAAAAAGGTGCTCAAGCAAGATCCGCAAACCGATGAGAATTAACACTATACCCCCCACGATTTTTATTTTGTTACCAAAGAACCTGCCCAGACTACAGCCAAAGTAGACGCCAACAAACGACAACCCAAACGTAACTATACCAATTACTAAAATAGGCATCAAAATCTCTGTTTGGAGAAACGCAAAACTCAACCCCACCATCAGAGCATCGATGCTTGTAGCAACCGCTAAAACAAGCAATGTGTAGAGTTTGAGGTTTGCGGTTTTTTGTTCGGTTTCTTTTTTTGTCCCATCATAAACCATCTTGGCACCAATGAATGCAAGTAAACCAAAGGCTATCCAGTGATCCACCGTCATAATAATGTCTTGGAAACTAAGTCCAATGAGCCAGCCAATTATGGGCATAAGCATTTGAAAACCACCAAAAAATACCGCCGTTAAAAGGGTTGCTTTACGTCGTTTACTGTTCGGGGTGCTCATGCCGTTTGCAATCGAGACTGCAAAAGCATCCATAGCTAAACCCACAGCAATCAAGACGATGGTTATGGCATCCACGGCTTATCCCGTCACCATTTTTTAGATTGGATGATATAGGCCTTACGCTGGCTGTTAAGTAAAGTCAGGTTAGAGAAATTGTTTTAGGGTTTCTCCAAGCTCGTTGAAAGTTTTGAGGATTTTATCTGTGTGCACAACTATCCAAGGGCTGACACAGGGTAGCTCTGTTACAACAATAACATGTTTGCCTCTGCGTTTTGCATAAAACATCTCCATGCAAGCGCCCGCCGAGAGAACTGGCAAATACACAACCATAATATCGCACCGATCAGCATCGGCCAGATCGCGTTCTACAAAATCAAAGGTGGTGTAGGTATTCCACCAACATTCCTCGGTGCCTTTGTAGAGAACTTTTTCACGATTCCAAGGATCAATAACTTCTAGTCCCAGCGGAGTGCATATGTCTTTTATGGTTTGGCGATAGCTTTGGTTGTTTTCCATACCCAGTATGGGACCTGAAATGAAAACCTGCTTTACCACAACATCCCCGCTAAGGTGCAGTTCTCACACCTAATATGCCTTCCCAAGCAACTCAGTTATTGATTTCGTGATCGTACCTTGGATTTCCTAATTGTAAGCTATGACGACAAACAGATCGCAGTTGTAGCCTCTTATTAGGACATGCTTAAAATCACCGTGGCGTGAAGACTTTTGGTTTTGGAGCTTGTGTTAATGCTGGCGATTGTTTTTGTTTCACCGCCTGAACCAGTCGTCAAACAAGCTTAACCAACCTGTGTCTCCACATTAACAGACACAATAACAATTGTTTAACCAGCTAACTAACTGTAATAGTTGATGTTGCATCTATTGCTGAGACCTCTTGACATGCATTTATTGATATTGTTATGAGGTTAGGGGGTGAACGTTTTGTGCGAAACTATCTGCAAGTGCTTGTGTGTCTGCGGTTCCTAAGATGAGATATTCGCCATTATTCAACCTTATTATAAGGCTGGTGGTGTTAGTTGTTGCTACATAAGCAGTTGCTCCATTTCCCAAAGTGAACCTGCCTACATTTGTGTCGTCAAAGTTGGTTCCGCTTTGTTTCTGTAAGTTAAAGTTACCTGAACCTATTTGCCTAACAGACGCCGTATCAATTTCCTCAGAAGTAACATTTTTGTTGCCTTTGACACCCAGAAGGGTTCCCAAAGAAACAAAACAAGGCGATTCAACATTTATGTATCCATCGCCAACAGTCACTACTGATGTCGTTTGTTGACCCGCTATAACGTACACAAAAATACCGCCAAAGATTATCAGCATTATCCCTATGATTGCCCTGATATATTTGCTACGTAAACCTGCCGCTATACCTACCATTCCATAAACTGGCAACGTTTTTAGCCGGTTACGTAATAACAAATTCACTGTCAACAGAACAATACCGCTTACTACCAAAATTACTACAACTATTTTCAAAACAGCCGGCAGTACTGGTTGTACAGTGAAGTGCTCAATCGACATGTAACCAATCTGTAGTTAACTATAGCGATATTCCATATATCATCTGTAACAAAGAACTCCGCAGTAACGGCAGAAATGTGTCTGCTTCTGTTTACTTTATTTAAGAATATATTAATATATCCTGATTTCTTGGTAAGCCTTGAGAAATTTGGTTACCGTGCGATTTTACAATAAATATTTTGGCTGTTTAACGGTGGTTGTTTGTAATTGTGACCTGCGAAGGTAAGCCGATCGGTGGGTTGCTGTAAATCTTATTAGCTCAGTTCACATTTAGTGCTTCGGTGTCCATGTCTAAGAGTAGCTTACTGCAACAAAAAATTGAAGCTTTCGATAAAGCTACTGCAATAAAATGTGAGGTCAATCTTGTATTGGGGGCTCTCAAGGGTTTTCGTCAAAAATTTCCCTTCGCTGAGAACTTGGCTTCTATAGAGTGGCTTGATCCGGATCGTCTCTTCAAAGTTAATCCCGATCAAGTCGGTGAGTTCTTTGGGTTTCTTGAAAAAAACCTCAATCTGTCGGGTACTTCAACTCAAAACAGTTCTAATGCTTACCGTAATGCTCGTTTGCAAATAAAAGATCTCAAAAATCTGCTTCGCATATCAGTAGATGATCGTAAATCTTTGGCACAAAAGATCGATGCACCTTGGGAGCGAATCGGCGGGTTTGGGCAGGATAAGGTGGTTGCTAAAAAAATCATTTACTGCTTTAACTATGAAAAGGGTACTGTGTTGCCGGTGTTTGGCAATCAGCATCTGCGTCATTTTGTTAACCGAACGGTAGGTACGGCTACTTTGAAACCCAAGTATCTCTCACTGGGCCAAGAATATGAGCACTACACCTCCGAGTTGTTGAACCTAAAAAACAACTTTTTGCCTACCAAGGGTTGGGATACGCTATATTTTGCGCGTTTTCTTTATGCCGAGTTTCCGCCGCCAGATAGCGAACCCCAAACGAGCTCTGAGCGTAGTAGGGGGAGCGGTATGGTGGTGACTGAGGAGCAACTGGATTTGCAGGGGTTTATGAAGCTTTTAGGTGAGCTGCAAAAGCAGGGGGTTCTCTCAGGCGAAGAGTTTAGAGAGAGTCGGGATTTGTGGGTGCGCCAACCTGATGAGCGTGAAGCGTTGATGTTGCGGCTAAAAAAGCTGGTCCTATAACCGGCTATTTGCTACTCATTTTTGGTAAAAAACCTTTATATGATAATACTCATTTTTGAGTTATTACTCAAATCTGAGAGTGACCTATGTGTCTATTGACCTCAAATCCCAAAACCTCAAAAAAGCCATGGCCGCCCTAATGATAGGCGTCGTTGCAGGCGTAATAGCCATCTTTGCCGAAAGAGCCGACACACTCTTCACAGGAGGCAATTTCAACACACTAGGATACATAAACACCTACACCTGGATTCTTGTTTCAGCCGTCCTGTTTGGATTTATAGGAGCTATCATAACAACCGAGATCCAAGCCCTAATCGGACTCATCACCGCATCAAGCCCCCTCTCCCCGCTGTGGCCCATCATAAACCTCCTCTTTGCCCTAGGCGTAGGCGCAGCCGCCTTTGCCTTCACACGTTTCCGTCCCCAAGCAAAACTCAGCACCAAACTCTTAACCATGAGCACCATCTGCGCAATCCTAGACATCCCCCTAGTCTATGTAGTAATGGTCATGGCCCTAGGACTACCCTACATAGTCTACCTCGGAGCCCTTCCCATCTACATCGTGTTACAACTTATCCCCTCAACAATTCTAGCCTACCTCCTTGTCAGAACCCTAAAACGTTCCAAAGTCATCCCCTAAGGCACCAACAATGACACCCAACAACCCCCAAACAAACCCCAACCTCAACGAAATAATAACCCAACTCTCCCATGGAGAAAACCTGACCAATCTTCAAACCCAATCGGTCGCCCAAACCCTATTTACCCAACTCACCCAAAACAAACACCCAACCGATATCCTCCCCCTAATGGTCGCCTTTTTTGGCGGCTTAACTATAAAAAAACCCACCGTAGACGAATTAAGCGGTATGGTCAAAGCAATGGATGCCACAAGAACCTCCACCTTCCAATTCAACACCGATAAACCCCTTGTAACCGCCGGAGGCACAGGCGGAGACACCTTCCCAACTATAAACATCACAACCCCCGCATTGATAATTGCCGCCGCCGCCGGCGCCTATGCCATAAAAAGCGGATCCAAATCTTTCTCATCCAAAACCGGATGCATCGACTTAGCCCAAAACCTAGGCATCAACGTATACACAACCCCCCAAATAGTCGAACAATGCATACACACCATCCAAACATCTGTTTGGGCCTCAGCAGGCATATACCCATGGATGAAACCCCTGATCGATTTAACCGCCGACAAAGCCACCCACACCGTTATGCCCATGCTCTACGCAATGAGACTCATGATCGCCGCGGGCCTCAACCCCTTTGGCCTCAAACGACAAGTCAGAGGAGTCAGCCAACCCTACACAGAAACAATCGCATCCGTTCTCTCAAAAAACGGCTACGAACGAGCCCTAGTCGTACTGGGATATGGCGCAGATGAAACCATACGTATAGATGAATTCTCCAACCTAGGACGCAACATAATCTCTGAAGTAAAACCCAACGGCTCAATAGACACCTACAGTTTCTACCCCGAAGACATTGGACTCAAACGCGGAAACCCAAAAGAGATCGCCTACCCCGGAAGCCCCGAACTAAACACCCAAACCATCCTCAAAATACTCTTAGGCAAAGATCAAAGCACCCGCCAAGACCTCATTTTACTAAATGCCGCATCCATCCTCTACATAGCAGAAAGCGTCTCAGATCTAAAAGACGGCTATGAATTAGCCAAACAAGCCCTAGATGCTGGCCTTGCAATCGAAAAACTAAACCAACTAGTTACCCTAAGCGGCGGCAACACCAAACACTTCCAATCAATCCTTAAACAAAACCAAGACAACACTATTTTAGCTGAAGTTTAGTTATGGTTTGTGTTCCAAAGTTTGTGGTGATTAAAAATGGCGAAACCATGTCCAATTCCAGTTTTAGACCGTGAAACCTTCGAAGAGTTTGAGCGCCAAATTAAGAAGGGTCCTACGTCATTACAGAGTGAAATGATGGAAAAAGGTCTCGCTATTTATAATAAAATTGAACGAAAAGAGTAACTTGCATACGTCAGGGTTTACTGGATATGGCTGAGCATTGACAGAGGACGATCTTAACGCTGAGTCAAATTTAGATGATTTTAATTGTACTAAGGCGACATACTTGGATTAGACAAGTTCATCCTGATGAAGTTCTATAGTATCATCATTAGCTGATTACAATTTCTAACATGACCTTTTTCTTTATGAAAATAACAGTTAGATGCGCTTTTAGTATTGCCGTTATTAATGTTGAACTGTGAACCAAAGAACTGTTAATCCCTCAATATGTTCGGTGCTTTTTAGTTTTAGTTTTTTCGCTTCTTGTGCTCCAAGGAAACCCTGTCCATCCACTAATGTTGGGGCCTCTTTGCCGCCCCAAACATAGGGCATAATCCAAACAAATAATTCATCCACAAGGTTTGCTTCAAAAAAACTCCACCGCACCTCAGCGCCGCCCTCCACAAGAACTTTTCTAACACCACGACTCTTGAGTGCTTCGACTAATTCCTGCAAATTAACCGTTTTTTCCGAGTTTGAAATAAATACCTCAATATTTTTGTTTTTTAATGCTTTGATCTTTTCTTTTGAGGCCTGTGTAGTTGTTGCTATTAGGGTGGATGCTTGGTTGGTGTTTGCGATTTTTGCTGTTAGGGGTGTTTGTGCTTTGCTGTCTAGCACTACTCGGAGCGGATTTTTTCCCTCAACATCTCGCACAGTAAGCGTGGGATCATCTGCTAAAACCGTGCCCACCCCTACCACAACCGCATCAACAGACGCTCGGATGCTGTGTAGCATTTTTTTGTGCAGTGGGGTCATGAGTTGAGTGAATTCTTGGCCGTTCCGATTGGCAGGAGCTATTTTCCCATCAATACTCATGAAACCGCCGACAATAACCTCTACTCCTTGCATAGACTTCCTCTATGTTATACTCTTGTACTGTATTAACTCCTCGCTCTGTACCTCTCTCATCACTCACCTCGCCGTACTGATCTGCTTTAATTGTGTCTGTGGTGTACTCCAAAAATTTGGTTCCTTTACTTTTTTTGTATTACAAATGTAATACGGGTGGATAGTTTTAAATGCGGTTTCTGCTCTACCGTGTTACAGGCAGTCATATGAAAGCGCTTCGCCTTGAAGGTATAGAAAAAATTCAACTAATCGACATCCAACCCCCCGTCTGCGATAGCACTGAAACACTGCTAAAAGTCACCTATTGTTCTGTCTGTCGAACGGATGCAAAAATGTGGTCTCAAGGTCAACGCGATCTAGTGTTGCCCAGAGTATTGGGCCATGAAATCTGCGGCCATAAACCCAACAATCCGGCGGAAAATTTTGTGGTTTGGCCTGCCAAAACCTGCAATCAATGCCACTACTGCAAAAGTGGTGCCGAAAACCTCTGCAGTAACATCCAAGTTATAGGTTTTCATATCGATGGCGGATTTGCCCAATACATAAAAGTACCCAAACGCAGTCTCATAAAAATCCCTCCAACCGTTCCCCCTGAAATTGCCTGCATGACCGAATTGCTGTCCTCTGCGATAAATGCAACTGAACAAGTAAACTTGCAAAAAAACCAAACCGTTCTCATTTTTGGCGGCGGTCCTGCAGGGCTTATGCTTGGCTTAGCCTGCAAATATTTTGGTGCCCACCCCTTTATTGTCGAAAAAAACTCTGCCAAACTAAACCAAGTAACCCCCTTCTGCAAAAAAGCAAACATCTATCTCTCTGATACCCCCGCTGGCAATTTTGATGTTGCTATAAATGCTGCCCCTGACCCCTCTGCTCTGATTGAGGGGATTTCAAAATTAAATCCAGGAGGCAAATATTGCCTATTTAGCGGATTTACAAAAAACACGCCCATCCCAAGCGAATTGTTAAATGAAGTCCATTATCGGCAGTTAACCCTAATTGGTGCCTATGGTAGCACAAAACGCCAAATGAAGCTAGCCCTAAAAATAATAGAAACAAACACTCAAACCCTACGGCTTCTCATTGATAAAATAATCCGTCTGGAAAATGTTCCTTTGGTGTTGCCTAAAATTTTGCTTGGTCAATCCCTAAAGTATGTTGTAGACCTAACGGAGTGATAAATTTGGTAACTGAAGAAAAATTAAGAGCCTTTGGTCAACTAATCTGTAAAATTGTTGCGGGTAAAATTCTGACTCGAGAAGAATCCTGTGAGGCCTATCGACAAATCATTCTAAATGAGCAACCCGAGCTCCAGCAGGGTGCTTTTTTGATAGCCCATATTACTCGTAAACCCACCACTGAAGAATTATCCGGCGTTTGGGATGCCCTAGACAAGTTTGACACAGAAAAATTCACAGCCAACGTTACGGGTCCTATCTGCGATATTGTTGGCACAGGCTCCGATGCTATGAAAACTGTTAATGCCTCCTCTCCTGCTGCACTTATTGCCTCAGCTTGTGGGGTTCCGATTGCTAAAAAAGGCGCCAAAAAAGTAACCGGTGTCTCTGGAGCCTCAGAAATCTTTGAGATCTTAGGGGTCAATCTCTCAAGTCCGATGAGTAAAGCAAAACAAAGTTTAGAAAAACACAACATCTGCTACATGCCCGGGGAGGCCTTCTTAAAATCCGGCTGGGCCCGTCTAATCCAATCCATGCGCTTTACCTCCGCATTCAACATTGTCGGACCCCTAACCATGCCCTGTGAGAACACCAGTTGTATAGTAATTGGGGCCTATGCCCCTCAAGTATGTGATCAACTAATTGCCATCTTGAAAGAAATCGGTCTTAACAGTGCGATAGCTCCCTATGGCATGGTTACCGGCCACGATCCTGCGCTTGGCATTGATGAGTTCTCACCCTGCGGTCCAACACGAGTCGTTGAATTAAAAAACAATAAAATCCAAACCTATACTGTCCACCCCGAAGATTTTGGCATAAAAACCCATGCCACTTTTGACATCGCTTCCTACAACAAAGCCTACGACAATGCCGCCGCTATCAAACGCGTCCTCTCAGGCGATTATAATGATCCTCTAGCCGATTTGTTTTGTATGAATGCTGCCGCGGCTCTGTATGCTTCTGGCACAAGCACTTCCTACAAAGATGGCATGGAGCAAGCACGCCAAGCACTCAGTTCAGGCAAAGCCCTAATGCAGCTAACCCATCTAGCTGAGCAACAAGCCTAGTCTCTTTTTTCAATCTTTTCTGTTGTTCAGTAGGTGATCTTTGTTTCTGAAAAGTGTTGTAACCAAGGTTTTGCGTAGTATCATGGAAATGGTGTGCACACATGGCAAGCTGATATATACTACGCTTACGGGTTGTTGTTTCTAATATGTTCTTATAGTGGCATATTGTTAAAGGTTGAGTTAATCATAGAAAATAGAAATCAGGATCACACCAACTGGTACGAATCAGATGTTTCCTCAGTGTTAGAAACGTTGGATGTGACTCCTGAGCAGGGGTTATCTGAAGCTCAAGTTGGTAAGCGCCAAGAAAGGCATGGAAAAAATGTTTTGCAGCCCCCAAAAAAGGAAGGTTTACCTCAAAAAATTCTCCACCAGCTAAAAGATGTCTCCATCATTGTTTTGCTGATTGCAGTAGTGCTCTCCTTTGCTATGGCTATCTTTGAGGACTCGGGGTTTGTTGAACCCATCGTCATCCTATCAGTTGTGATTTTGAATCTAATTTTGGCAATTACTCATGAGGGTAAAGCTGAGAAAGCTCTGGAAGCCTTAGAAAAACTAAGCGCACCCTCTTGTGTTGTTATACGTGAGGGGGTTAAGAAAAGCATTGACGCTACCGAATTGGTACCCGGTGACATCGTCATTTTGGAAACTGGAAACGTTGTTCCTGCAGATGCTAGATTAATTGAATCCACCGGGTTTTTCTCTGACGAATCCGCCCTAACAGGTGAGAGCGAACCCGCAGAAAAAGATGCACTGTTTACCACTTCTGGTAATGCTTCGTTGGGTGATCAACACAACATGGTCTTTACGGGTTGTGTGGTCACCGCAGGCCGCGGCACTGCCGTAGTTACCACTACCGGTATGAAAACTCAGATGGGTAAAATCGCTGGTTTTCTAAGCGGTAGCAAACGCATGAAAACCCCTCTGCAAATACGCCTAGATCAGCTCGGCAAAACTATCTGCTGGATTGCCATCATATCTGCGTTTTTCTTAATGGCGGTGGGTCTGCGAAGCGGTACTGATCTACCCACCATGTTGTTGGTTGCTATCTCTTTGGCTGTGGCGGCGGTTCCTGAGATGCTGGCTTTGATTGTTACGCTGACTCTGACAAACGGCGTTCAAAAAATGGTTAAAAAGAATGCTTTGATCCGAAAACTTCCAGCTGTAGAGACCTTAGGTAATACTTCGGTTATTTGCTCTGATAAAACCGGAACCCTTACCCAAAACCGTATGGCAGTTAAACAGCTCTGGGTATGCGGCGGTGAACCCTTCGCAGACGATACCACCTTCTCTGAAGAGCAAAGCCGGTTCCTCAAATATTTGGTAATGGCAAGCAACGCCACCTATGAGACCACCCCAAGCGGCGAGAAGAAATATCTGGGTAACGCCACTGATGTGGGTATACTTCGGCTTTTTAACGAAAAAGGCTACCACATAGATGAGGAAACCTATCAAAGAGTCGCAGAAATCCCCTTCTCCTCAGATCGCAAACGCATGTCAGTTATCTTCAAGGTCAAAACCGGAGGGTACCTTGTACTAACCAAAGGCGCACTAGACTACCTGACCTTCTCCGCAGAATCTGTTGCTAATGATCTGCCCATCGCACGAGCTGTACATGACGGCTTTGCTGAACACGCCTTACGCGTCATAGGCTTATCTTCTAAAAAAATTGACCAACTACCCGATCAGGATCATTTAGAGGAAGTGGAGCCGGATTCCAACTTGGTGGGTCTTATTGGTCTAATTGATCCGCCACGTCCCGAAGCCGCTGTTGCTATAGCAAAGGCCAAAGCCGCAGGTATTCGCACCGTAATGATTACGGGTGATCATGCCACAACGGCAGGTGCAATTGCCACCAACTTGGGCATTCTCCAAGAAGGTCGCCATGTCATGACTGGTGCGCATCTTGCAGAAATGTCTGATACCGAATTAAATGACACCGTTAGAAACTATTCTGTCTATGCCCGCGTGACGCCTGAGGATAAGATTCGTATTGTAAAGGCTTGGCAGGCAAATGGTGAAGTTGTAGCCATGACAGGCGATGGCGTAAATGATGCGCCTGCGCTAAAGGCGGCTGATATTGGGATTGCGATGGGCAAGACCGGGACTGAGGTTGCTAAGAGTGCTTCAGATATGATCCTAGTTGATGATAATTTTGCGACTATTGTTGAGGCTGTGGGTGAGGGCCGAAATGTCTATGCTAACATCAAAAAGACCATCAATTTCCTCCTAGTCTGCAACATGAGTGAGATTATCATCATGATTTTTGCGCAGATGGCTGGCTGGGGTATTTTGTTAACTCCAGTTATGTTGTTGTTGATTAACTTGGTGGGTGATGGTATTCCGGGGATTAATCTTTCCCGTGAAGCCTTTGATCCTAAATTGATGGATAAAAAGCCCATAAAGCGTAATGAAAGTTTCTTTAGCGACGAGTTGCTGCATCTGATTCTTCGTCAGACCATTGCCTGCTCGGTTACTGTCTTGATAGGCTACTACATAGGCGCCTTTGTTGTCTTGCCCGGCGCAGTTGCTCCCTCAGCGTTGTTGGGTCAGACTATGGCGTTTCTAATTACCGGCTTGACCTCAATAGTGCATGTGTTCCATGTTCGTAGCTCCAACTCTGTCTTTAAGACCCCCGTTAGAAACAACAAGCCCCTGCTTATCGGTGCAGTCGCTATGCTGATCACCTTCGCATTAATGGTTGCTCTGCCCATCGGTCAAATCTTTGGCCTCACCACCATCAGCGGCTTCCATTGGATAGTCGTGCTGGGCCTAACTTTGTTGCCCACTGCAGTACGCGAAATCGGTCGCCTTTTTGACAACATACCCCTCATCAAAGAACAACGCCGCGTAAGACAAGAAAAAGCCGACAAACGCCGCAACAAAAAACAATGATAAAACAACCACCACCTCTTAACCCCTCCAACCTGGTTGTTGTGCTAAGCTCAAGTTTGTTGGTGGGTTGGTATTTTATTTTAGGCGGATAACTTGGTGGTTTGGCGGCAAAACTTTTATTATTTAACTAACTGTAAAATTTTACATTCGATTGAACGGGAATGCTCATGTCTGTGCGATTCCAAGCTGATTTAGGGCAATTGTCCACATTTGGATTCCAAAAAGATGTCATCTATGAATCCATTGTCTCTACCCTAAATTCCGATTCCACATCCAACGCGGCACCCATGGGTATAACCATACAGGACGAACAACACCTGTCTCTAACAATTTTTAACACCTCAAAAACCCTGCAGAACCTAAAGACCACCCGATGTGCCGTCATAAACTTTACCCACGACATAGAACTCTTCTACAAAACGGTATTCAAAAAAACAAATCCCCCCGGAAGCGTTCCCTTGGAGTGGTTTGTCCCCTCAGAGGTTGTGACCGCAAAAAAACTACGAGCCGCCGAGGTTGCCCTTGAAGTCTCTGTGGTTGACTTTAAACCTCTCAACAATGAAAAAACCATAGTTACCTGTAGCATCAAACACCAAACCACTTCCCTGGTTGGAACGCCTCAACTATATAGCCGTGCTTTGGCATTGACGCTTGAGGCACTTATACATGCCACCCGCATAGAAACCTATCTCACAAACTCCCAAAAACAAACCGAAATCATCAAGTTAACCGAGCAAATCTTTGACTACGCACAAATTGTAGAACGTGTGGCACCCAACAGCACCTACACAACTGTGATGGCAAATCTGCAAAAACAAATCCTGCTATGGAGGCAAACCCCATAAAAATATATCTCAAAACCCCCGCAAGACTCCACCTAGGCCTGATTGATATGAACGGAGACTTAGGCCGAATGTTTGGCGGTTTAGGCGTTGGTATAGACCATCCAAACGTCATAATCAACGCCCAAAGCGCAGCCGACCTCAAAATTACTGGAGAAAAAACCGATCTCGCCCAAGAAATAACTAACCATTTCTCAACAAAATATCACCTATCACCCAAAGTACATCTACACATCGCCCAAACCATCCCCTGCCATAGCGGATTAGGCTCAGGCACCCAACTTGCCCTAGCCATAGCTGTTGCACTCGCAAAAATCTCAAATCTTAAAGCATCTGTACCCGAGCTTGCAGCAAGTGTTGGTCGTGCCAAGCGCACAAGTGTTGGCACCAGCATCTTTGAGTATGGCGGATTTGTAGTAGATGGCGGCAAAAACCCAAAAACCAACCAAGCTCCTCCACTAATTTATCATCAACCTTTCCCTGAGGATTGGTGCTTTATTGTGGCCTCCCCCAACCAGCCCAAAGGCTTAGCAAGCTCTGAAGAAAAACAAGCCTTTAACAAACTCACAACCATGCCCGCCCAAGACGTGGGCCAGATCTGCCGTTTAATTATGCTCAAACTGTTACCCGCCATAGCCGAGCAAGACATCGAAACCTTTGGAGTTGCACTCACAGAAATCCAAGTTCTAACCGGCAATCACTTTGCCCAGGCCCAAGGTGGAACCTACGCCAAACCCCAAGCCACAAAATGCATCGAATTTATGCAACAACAAGGCGCCTACGGCGTTGGCCAGAGCTCTTGGGGACCCGCCCTCTATGCAATCGTAAAACGACAACAAGCAACCACCTTTCTAACTAAAGTCCAAGACCACCTCAAAGCCAATACCGGCGGAGAAGCATTCATCGCCCAAGCCAATAACAAAGGTGCAACCATCCAAATCGAGGATTAACCATGAAGGTGCTTCTTGTCACAGGACAACTAGCAACAGAAGTCGTTAGTACATACGCTAAACAAAGTCCAATCGAAACCGAAGTTGTTACCCTAAAAACAGCAGTTGCCGCCTTTTTAACCCCCAAAGCCATCATTGAGAGCTTAAAAAACAAAAAAAACCTCACCAGCTTCAACCTGATCCTAACCCCTGGATTACTAAGAGGCGACACCGCCGCAATCACCCACGCCCTAGGTATCCCAGCCTATAAGGGCCCCAAATATGCCGCAGATCTCTCAGTAGTGCTAGATCTACTCGGTGAAGTGAAACTCTCAACAACCACCCCCGCTGATGAGTTGCTCCAGCAGCAACTGACTGCCAAAGCTCTGGCAGAAATAGAAAAAGTTGAAAACCAACGCACCATCCTGCTCAAAAACCCCGGTAACATGCTGGTAGGCGGTGTGGCGGTCGGCAAAGATTTCCCCCTGCGAGTGCTTGCCGAAATCGTAGACGCCGCCCTGATGGACAAAGAAACTGTTCAACAAATCGCCCGCCGTTTTGCTTTGGCAGGTGCGGATTTTATCGATGTGGGTATGGCTGCAGGTGAATCCCAACCCCAAAAAGCCGCACAGCTGATCCACTGGGTTAGAGAAGTTACCAATTTACCTGTAAGTATAGATTCGCTTGATCCAGAGGAAATTAACGCTGCAGTGAAAGCCGGTGCACAACTAGTTTTGAGTGCTGATGCAGGCAATCTCGACGCCATAGCCCCCTTCATCAAAGATATCCCCCTGGTTGTTATCCCCACTAACCAAAACATAGGCTACATTCCAAAAAATGTCTCTGAACGCGTCCAATTCCTTGAACAAATTATAACCAAAGCCCAAAGCCTAGGCGTAAATAACATCCTAGCGGACTTGATTTTAGATCCCCAAGAAATTCTCAACTCCTTTCTTGCTTTCAAAGAGTTCGCCCAAAAAAATCCTGCGGTACCCCTGTTTGTGGGTATTTCCAATGTAACTGAGCTCTTTGACGCAGACTCTGTGGGCCTAAATGCAGTTTTGACCCGTCTCTCAGCAGAAATAAGCGGGGGTATCCTCTTAGCAACCGAGAAAAGCAACAAAGCTAAAGGGACTGTAGCTGAGGAAGTTATTGCCGCAAAAATGATGTTTCTAGCTAAAAAACGTAACTCCATCCCAAAAGACCTAGGTATCGACCTTTTGATTCTCAAAGACAAACGCGCCCACGAAGAACCCTACAATAGAAACATAGAAACTCTCGCCAAGTGCGTTATTATTGCCCCTGAAAAAGTCGAACCTGCACTCCTTGATCACTTGGGTACTTTTAGAATTTTTATAGACCACATTGACCATCTGATAGTTGCCATACATTACTCTATGAACAATCCAAATGAACCTCTCAATGTTATCAAAGGCAAAACAGCTCAGGCAGTGTATGCAAAAATTTTGGAAATGGGCATAGTTTCAAAATTGGATCATTCTGCATATCTTGGTAACGAGTTAACAAAAGCCGAGATAGCCCTAAGAACTGATAAGAACTACCTGCAAGATACCGCTATATTCTAAACCCTCTCCGTTTGAAACCCTAAACTACTCTGTAAGATTAGGCCGCTTAGTGTTTTTTTATCTCAAAAGCGATTTGCAGTAAATGTTATATCGAAAAAATCAAAATATATTTCGTGGAAGCATGAATAAACTCATTTCGATTGTGTTGATTTTTTTGTTTATAAGTGGATCATTTGTAACAGCACTCAATCCGGTTTCTGCATCAGAGTTAGTTGAGGATTCTTGGAATACAAAAACGCCCCCTAATCAGGAACGGAAATGGTTTAGGGTTGTTGCTTTTGATGGGAAAATTTATGCTATTGGCGGTTTCTATTACGAAACAGTAGGTGAGCCCCCCTTGGGTTATATCACTGAACATTTTCTTGACACTACTGAACGATATGATCTTTTGACTGATACATGGGTCACTTTGGAACCTATGCCAACACCTAAAGCTTCTTTTGCCATTACAGTGTATCACGACAAAATTTACTGTATAGACAATTCACCTTTGTTTAGCTGTGTGGTTGAGGTTTATGATCCAGCTACTGATAGCTGGAGTACTAAAAACTATAACCTACCGTTTCGACTATATTCGCGTAATATGCAAGCATATGTTGTGGATGGAAAAATTTTTCTTATAGATCTTTATGCGTTGTTTGTGTATGATCCCGCTGAGGATTCATTTATTGAAAAAACCCAAATACCCTACATAGAGCCCCGGCATGGTATAGTTTCAGCTGTGATGGATGATAAATTGCTGATCTTTTATGTAGTCGAATCAGCCTATCCCTATGATCGTCCCAATAATGTGCATGTTCTGATTTATGATCCAAAAACTGATATATGGAGTGAAGGGAAAACACAAGAAATAGGTGTTCACGGTAACATTATGGCTACTGGAGCAACGACTGGTGTTTATACACCTAAAAATATCTATGTCTTAGGCTTTAAAACGGGACAGTCCATCATTTGGGTATATGATCTTGTAAAAGATGCTTGGTCAACTGCCAAAGATATGCCTGACTTTTCCGTTTGTGATGTAGCCGTGGTTGATGATGTTTTATACATATTTGGTCGTATTGACAATCATGAAGTAAACATGCAATATGTACCCGCTGGTTATGGTAGTGCTCTGCCTTCAGTGTCTTCTCCATCTTCTGATGGTACCTGGGATTTCTTAACAGGATCTGTTGTAGCCATAATAGTTCTAACAATCGGTGTTGTTGCTGGTGGTTTATTCTTTGTCTTTAAACTGCGCAAAAACGCTTAGTTTGAGAGACGACTTTTGTTTTCTCGCTTTTTATAACTGTCGCTTTTTATATTAACCATGGGAATATGAAAAATTTGTGTTTTGTAGTGCTCATAGCGAGCCAATGTATTTTAGGCCTTGGTAATCGTTTGCGCATGTGGTCATTTTTTCTATAAGGGTCGTATTTAAGCCTGTAACTTCGACTGCATCGGGCATATCTGAGATGGGCTTTAGAACAAATGCTCTTTGCATGTATTCTTTGTGTGGCAAAGTCAACCCTTTGGTGTTGATTACGCATCGTTCATATGCTATTATGTCAATATCTATGAGTCTTGGACCCCATCTGAACGTTTTTTGTCGTCCTAAATTATTTTCAATATCCTTTATTTTACTGTACAAATCAAACGGATTTAATGTGGTTTGAACAAGGATTGCGGCATTGTAGAATTTTTCTTGATTAACATAACCCACCGGTTCGGTTTCATACAATTTGGACTTATTTAAAATAACGATGCCGCCACAATCAGACAACATTTCTAGTGCTTTCTGCATATTTTGATGTCTCTCGCCGACGTTTGACCCCAATGCTAGTACTGCTCTATATCCCTCATCAGTCTCTGTTTTTGCACTTGTCTTTGCGTTAACATTTGTCTCTGTGCTCTCACACGTATCTTGTAGCAAAACTTGGGTTCTGTTCTTTTCAATCTCCACCCCAATACTATCAACTTGTCCGTCTAGGGGGGCTTTATTTTTTATCAACCGAATCTTAATTCTCTGTATTCGCACATCATGATGAAAAACTGTTTCTAAAATCACAAAAGCCAGCCGCTCAACAAGCCTAAAACTCTGCGTTTCAATAACTGACTTTATTGCTTCATAAATACTGGCGTAATTTACGGTGTCCTCTAAATTATCACTTGCGTAGGCCTTTGATAGATCTGCATATATTTCCATATCAACTGTAAATGCTTGAGGGTATTGTTTCTCAAAATCTAAAACCCCATGTTTTCCCCAGGCTTTTAGGCCCTCAATTAGTATCTTATCGCAATGTTGTTGTATCGGTGTTGACATTTATATTCCTCTGATCATTGCATCGCTCATCTCTGCGACTCGATGCATCTCTTTTATATCATGTACCCTTATGAAATCAACCCCTTTTGCAATCCCAAGGGTAACTGTAGCGGCTGTGCCCTCTAGGCGCTCATTTACTGGCAGATCCAAAACTCTGCCTATCATGGATTTTCTTGAAGTACCCAGCAAAACCGGATAGCCTAAGCATTTGAGTTCCTCGAGTCGTCGCATGACTTCTAAATTTTGTTCCAAGGTTTTACCAAACCCTATCCCTGGATCCAACATGATGTTTTCTGGTTTTAACCCTGCTCTTCTTGCTATATCTGCACTTTTTCTCAAAGAATGGGTGATGTGACTAAAAATATCTCCGCTAATGGGACCGTCGGGGTTGTGCATGGCAATAACCCCTGCCCCATATGCGGCTGCCCGCTCCGCAATTTTAGGTTCTTTTATCAATCCATTAACATCATTTATGATATGTGCGCCTGCTTTGAGAACATTTTCAGCAACATATAATTTTGAGGTATCAACCGAAATGGGCACCTTGAGCGTTTTGACCAACTGCTCCACAACACCTATGATTCTATCTAATTCTTCTCTATCATCCACCACGGTATAGCCTGGTCTTGTGGATTCGCCTCCCACATCAATTATATCAGCTCCCTCGGCAACCATTTTTTCTGCTCTACAACAAGCCGCCTCAATAAGTAAGTCCCTATCTTTGATCTGCAATCTACCCGATGAATTATTGGGGGTTTCTCTGAGTGCCTGATTTGCTGTCTCTGTTAGCAGCAGGCCATCGCCTGAAAATGAATCTGTAGTGATGTTTAAGATGCCCACGGTGTATGTTTTTTTACCGATTTCAAGTCTGTGTTCTTTGCAGCAATAATAGCTAGGTTCTTTCTTCTCCACACTTTGTGTGACTAATTGTATTTTAGAACCTATGTCGGCCAATGTTTCTGGTTGTGGCTCCAGTTTTCTAATCAACTTTTTTACTTGGTCCAAATTGCCCACAATAAAAGCAGTTGTATTTCCCAGCACGCCATCATCCTCACCTCTTTGAATAAGTGCCTCTCCACCGGCATTAGCTATTTCTTGTTTAATTGTGTCTGCAACAAAGGGTGTGAGATCCTCGATAACCATGCATAACTGAACTGCTTTGTTGGCTATCCGCTCTGTGAGGTTGTTGTTATCGGTTTCTATTTTGTGTATTTCTTTTTCTGCTTCAGCTATATTTTTTGGATAGACCATTCTTATATTAGCTATAATTACCGCCTCTAACGGTGGCGATATCGCTCTCGCTGATTTCGCCTTTTATGCATGTGGTGGCGGTTTTTGCTCCTGGCTTTTTTACCCCTCGCATGGTCATGCACAAGTGTTCGGCTTCAATGTAGACATACACGCCTTTGGGTTCAACGATTTCCATTATGGTCTGAGCCACCTGTGCAGTAAGTCTCTCTTGCACTTGGGGTCTTGCTGATAATATGTCAAGTATGCGGGCTGCTTTACTGAGGCCCAGTATGCGGCCGCCATTGGGCTTGTAGGCTATACATGCTTTGCCTATGAACGGTATTAGGTGGTGTTCACATACCGATTGAAATGCAATATCTTTTACCACCACAAGGCCGCTGTTTTCGTGTTCATGGAAAATCTTGGTGCAACCTTTTGGGTTAGTGTGCAGTCCAGCAAATATCTCTGCATACATATCTGCTACTCTTGCAGGTGTTTCAACCAGCCCTTCTCGGTTAGGATCCTCGCCGATCGCAAACAAGATTTCTTTTACTGCGTTTTCGATTCTCTTTTTATCGATCATCCGCTTACCTTGCCTATCTGTTTTTATCTCTGCGTTAAATATTTTTACTGGGACGCGACTTAACCGCAGATATGTGATTTAACAAGCAATAGATGCGAGTTTGCCTTTTTACTGCTGTTGACGGCCTCTCTCCCTATCTGCTTGTAAATTTTTTCATCGTTATGTATTTTTTTATATACAAATATAAAAATTCCGCAAAAATATGCCAACAACCCTTGTTATCCCTCTTAACAAACCCCCTGCAAGTCAAAAATCTATACGCGTGGTGTTTACTCTTATAATCGTACCTTCGTAGATAGGCTAAAGAGTTGCAACCAGTAGAATAATAAAGTTATATGCACGCATTCACCTAAATATTGGAGGCCTAACTGTGGACTACCAAACAATATTTGAAGAGTACACTGTTGCTGCTGACTCTCAATCTGCGGCTAAGATGAGTAAATACATGCGTGATATGTTCCCTTTTTTAGGCATTCCCACACCTAAGCGTAGAGCAATTTCAAAAAATTTTTTGCAATTCGCTAAAAAAGAAACTGACATAAACTGGGCATTTATTGATCAATGTTGGGTAAAAGAGCGTGAATTTCAATATTTAGCCCTAGACTATCTAACAATGCTTGCAAAGTTGCTTGTGCCTGCCGATATTTCTCACTTAAAAAAAATTGCCACTACCAAATCATGGTGGGACACGATTGATTGTCTAGATCGAATTATAGGCGGAATAGCCCTCAATTTTCCCGAAGTTAACTCTGTTTTGCTTGAATGGAGCACTGATTCCAACTTTTGGTTAAGGCGTATTGCCATCGACCATCAACTGATGCGAAAAGAAAAAACCAACACTGCCCTCCTAGAACAAATAATCATTAACAATTTTGGACAAACCGAATTTTTCATCAACAAAGCTATCGGCTGGAGTTTACGTGAGTATAGCAAGACAAACCCAACCTGGGTACGTTCATTTATAGCAACACATAGCGATAAACTGGCAAACCTGTCCCTTAAAGAAGCAAGTAAATACATATAACCAAAAAATGGTTGAGCTTTCTGCTTATTTTTGGTATATATTTAAAGGGCCTAAAAATCGGCCCTTAACTTGCTTTTATGTTCTTGCTTTTGTGCCTGTTTGTTATTTGTTCTCTTAGATGGGTATGCGTGATCCGTCAAAGCCTATTTTTGAAATTCCTAGTTCATCTCTAACTTCTCGTAGCTGAGTTGATGTAAATACTGGGCCGTCTCGACAAACGCGGTATTTGCCAAGCATGCAACTTCCGCACAAGCCGATGCCGCATCGCATCAGTCTCTCCAAGCTTGCCTCTAGGGGCAGTTTGTGTTGCTCGGTTAGTTCAAAGATTTTTTTAACCATAATTTCGGGTCCACAGGTATAGATCATATCAAAGTGTTCCTTATCAAGCAGGGTTGCCAGTGGTTGGGTGACGAGGCATTGAAGTCCAGCTGTTCCATCGTCGGTGGTGGTTATTAGATTCTGCTCTTGACATACTCCGCCGAGTTCTCTGACAAAAAGCAACTCTGCCTTAGTTTTAGCGCCCTCTACAAAGGCCAGATGTGCGGTTTTTGTTTGGAGTTGTTTTGCTAAAAACAGCAGGGGGGCGATTCCGGTTCCGCCGCCAATTAGAAGCACTCTGCCTGTGTTCTCACTGAAGCTGGTGCCAAAGGGTCCCCGTATGCCTATGGTTGCGCCTGCTTCAAGGCTGTGGAGGTGTCGTGTGGCGTCTCCTACAGCTTTAACTGCAACCGAAACTAGATCATTGGATGTGTCCATGATACTTAGCGGAATCTCGTCTATACCTGGAATCCAGAGCATCAAAAATTGTCCTGGACGAGCCTCACTGCAGAGTTTATCTACAAATGTGTAGGTTTTAACTGAGGGGCTCTCGGTGCGTATGTTTACTATTTGGGTGATTCGCATTGTGTTATTTCCGGTGAGCAAGCCCGATAATCTCCTTTATACTTCCATAATGTTTTTGTCTCAAGTAGGTCTCCACGCCCTTAGTTATGCTGCTGAAAACCTCCATGTTATCAGCAACGGCGGTTCCAATTTGTACTGCTGAGGCGCCTGCTAAGAAGAACTCGACTGCATCTTGCCAGTTTGTGATTCCTCCGCAGCCAATTATGGGCACCTCAACAATTTGTGCCAAATCATAGACACAGCGCAGGGCCACGGGTTTGATTGCTGGGCCTGACATGCCGCCTTTTATGTTGCTTAAGATTGGTAGCTGGGTTTCACTATCAATGGCCAGTGCTCTTAGGGTGTTGACTGCTGTTAGTGCGTCTGCGCCTGCTTCCACGGCGGTTTGTGCAAGCACTCCTATGTCGGTGACGTTGGGTGAGAGTTTAACGATGAGGGGTTTGTTGATGACGGCTTTAACTTGCTGGACGACTTCAGCAAGTAGTTTGGGGCTCTGTCCGATTTCAGCGCCTGTTTGTTTTACATGGGGGCATGAAACGTTGAGTTCCACTGCGTCTGCGCCTGCTTCTGTGGCTTTTTTGGCGGCTGTTGCATAGTCTTCGGCTGAGTAACCAAAGATGCTGACAATTAGGGGTATGTGCAGCAGGGTTTTGGTGTATTTGATTTCTTCAGCAAATATGTCGATGCCGGGGTTGGGGAGTCCTACAGCGTTTAGCAGTCCGGCTTTTGTTTGTACAACAATGGGGTTTGCATAGCCTGCTCGGGGCTGGGTGCCTATGGATTTGGTAACGATAGCTCCTGCGCCGCCTTTGGCTACTTGGAGAAAGGATTCTGCTGTGTATCCCATGATGCCTGATGCTAGCATGGTGGGGTTGGTTAACTCTAAGCCGGCAAGGGTTATGCTTAACGGACTGGTTTGCACATAAATTCACCGTTCATTATTATAGTCTAGGCGGATGATAAGATAAAGCTTTTTTTAACTAAATTCTGTGCTATGTTGGGTGTTGGCGTTTTTATGTCTACTTTGACTTAGTTATTGTTTGTTGGTTGTTTGAGAGTTAGAAAGAAAAATGAGGGTGGATGCAGAACTGTTGAGGCTTTATTTCTTCTTTTTAGCCTTTTTTGTATCTTTTTTTGCCGCCTTAGCCACGTTAATAACCTCAAAAGGACAGAAAGCTTCAATTTATATTTAAAAATTACTAAACGCTAACGAGGCTGCCTTAACTAACGAAATCGCTTAAATTCTTGAGCTATAGCCAAAACAACCCTAAAAACAACCGCTTAATTGGCTGATTTTTGGCCTTTTTTTTACCTGTACACTTTTAACACAAATATGTCAAAAACAACCCAACCCAAAACAATCCTCAAAAATGGGTGTTGCCTCAACAATAACCCGCCATACCCACCAAACCCGTTAATATAACCCCCAAACCCTCAAACTCAAATGAAAAAAATTTCCAAATTAATGACCCTTTGTATATGAAATCAGCATATGCACTATCCGAAGAACACACAACCACCCAAGAGTTGCATTTCAGGTTTTTATATCCAAACAGTCAGTAAATGTCGATACTCTTGTCTCAAAGCCCAAAAAAACAAACCAGCCAACCCCCCCAACCCGAAATCACACTCGACTCCGCACCTGCAATTGTTGACCTATACCCAAACCCCAAACCCAAACCAAAAAAAAATAAAGAACCCAACCCTGAACAAACAACAATTGTATGCGAACTCGACGACCCCGAAAATAACAAAAAAACCAAACACAAATACACCATCACCTATACCGACCCTCTTAACATAAAAAAACAAATTCAAAAAACCAATTATACATCCCTAAACAGCTTCCAGCTAAGCATCCAAGCCTCCCAACTCAAACAAACCGACAAAATCGATCATCTCATCTCAGTGGATGCCATACGCACAAAACTAATCCCCTACAACTTTCAGCTGCACACCGCACTGCAAGTTATAAACGAAATGAACTCAAATGCCATATTAGCCGACGAGGTGGGTTTGGGCAAAACCATCGAAGCCGGCCTAATTATGAAAGAGTTGGTGCTAAGAGAAGAAATCAACTCAGTGCTAATTATTGCACCCAAAAGCCTCCTCTCGCAATGGAAAAGCGAGATGGCTGAAAAATTCGGCGAAACCTTCACCATCGCCAACGGCGCAGGAAAACGCGCCAAACTAACAACCAACACCCGCCTAATCTGCTCCCACAACATGCTCCTAAAAAACTACCCCGCACTCACAAACCGAACCTGGGACCTAGTCATGGTCGATGAAGCCCACGCATTTCGCAACACCCACAGCAAAAGCCGAACCGCACTCTCCGATCTGCGCAAAAACCACCTGCTCCTGCTAACCGCAACCCCCCTATGCAACCGACTAACCGATCTCTACAGCATTGTCGATCTGATCCAACCCGGCCTCCTAGACAGCGAACGCGCATTTATCTCCCGATTCGCAGAAGATGTTAGAAGCCGAGTAGTTCGACCCCAAGAAGCAAACTATCTCAAACACACTCTCCAAGACGTTATGTGTCGCACCCTCCGAGAACAAACAGGCATCCCCTTCACAAAACGATGCGTAGAATCCCGAACCCTTGAACCCAACGATTACGAACGCGAATTCATCGAAGAAGCAACCCAATACCTGCGCAAAGTCAGCGACAACCACTTCAAAACCATCGAAACCCTAATTGCCGAAAACCCCTCAAGAAAAATGACAGCTTCCCAGAGCAACGCCATTTTAGTCTTCCAAGCCATCACTCTCCAACAATCCTTCTCAAGTTCACCCTACGCATCCATAGAATCACTCAAAAAACGCCAGCAACGCTTCCCCATGGAAACTGATGCGACCAACAAACTAATCGAGATGGCCCAAAAAGTAAAAAGCGCAAAAATGGAGTTGCTAAAAAATGTTCTAAGAGAAGTTCCAAACGAACAAGCAGTTATTTTCTGTCTACGCAAAACAACCGCCCGCAAAATCAACGAAATGCTAAACGACCAATTTGGACCAGCTGCTATCTATGTGGGCGATATGAACCAAGCTGAACGTGATCAAGTGATTGCCAGCTTTAAGAGCGGCCAAACCAAATACCTCATCGCCACCGACGCCGCAGCAGAAGGTCTCAACCTACAGAATTGCTGTGTGCTGTTTAACTATGACTTGCACTGGAACCCCATGAAAATCGAACAACGCATCGGCAGAATACATCGCTACAAACAAGACCGCGATGTAACAATTTTCAACTTAGCCGTCAAAGACACTATCGACGACTACGTTTTGCATGTGCTCTATCAAAAAATCGATCTGTTCACCATGACTGTGGGCAAAATGGAGACCGTGCTAGCTGACCTCAAAGAGGGTGCACAAGACATACAAAAAACCATAGGCGACATTCTCCTGCGTAGCAACTCCCGACTCGACATCCAAAAAGAACTAGAAAAACTAGCCGAGAACCTAAACATAGTAAAGGAAAACCAAGAATTATCCGAACAATTCACACAGGGAGTCTTGGATTGAGCACCCAAGCCGAAGCAGATCTCTGCAAATTCTTTGAAACCTACGTCCAAATCAAAGGCGGCATAATTACCCACCAAACAAACGACACCCTAACAGTCGCCTATCCCGACGGCAACACCCAAGAATTTACCTACCAACCCAACACCGCAAAAGAAAAAAAAATCCCTCTGCTTGCCCCCGGAAGCCCCCTATTTCAACAGCTCCTCAAAGAATCCATAGACAACGGAGCTCTTTGCCAAATCAACCTCACAAACAACGGCCCCATAGAAACCCTAATAGAATCCCACTTTAACAACACCGATGCATGTTTGAGTTGCCAAAAAACCCAAACCATACAAGACACCCAAGTCTGTACCAAACTCGAACCTTGTTTTCACCAAATAAACAACGGCCAAATCACCTCGATAAAAATTACTAAAAAAGAAACCTTACGTTTCTTCCAGTTCTACTATGCACTAAACTTTCAAAACAAACTCAGAACAAAAAGCGAAGAAACCCTAACCATTCTACTCAACGAAGAATGCCACTGCATCGATGACACCTTCAATTTAGCATCTGTGCTGGAGAACAAAACAATACAAATCGAGAACTCGAAATCAAAAATAAAACCCGAACTCTACGACGAACTAAAAGCAACGGCAGACCAAAAACTAATAGCCTTTCTCAAAAACAAAGTCACACTCTTTGACCTCCCCTTGGTCAAAGAGAAAAAAATGAGATTACAAAGTTTTGAGCGCCGACTAAAACGAGAACGACGCGAACAAGTTATCTCCAAAAAACATGATTTCGACTTCCAAAAATGGCAATCCACCTATGAAGCGTTGCTACAGCGCGAAGAGGAATCCTGCCAAACAAACATAACCGTAAAACTCCATAATCTTCTCATAATCAACACCTTAAAAATCAAATTCGAAATCACCCTCAACAACAAAGCAACCATCCAATCCACCCTCATCATAGGCATCCAGAACCCCGAAGTCATCTGCCCTATGTGCAAAAAAACCCACCCCGAAGGCTACCCAACCGAAGACGGCTTCTATGTCTGCAAAGACTGCACCCGACAATCCATAGATACAGCAAAAATATACTCCAAAAAAGCAACCCTAACCCACGACGAAACCCTAAACGAATACTTTGAACGCGACAAAGGCTTTATCTGCACAGTCTGCGGCAAACGCCACAGCCGTCTCCTCGAATTCAAATGCACTCACGACAACACAAGTGTATGCATCCACCACTACGATATCTGCGATGTCTGCAACAAACCCTTCTCCAAACTCAACCTCACCCACACTGACGAATTCAGAAAAAAACTCTGCCCTCAACATGCAAAAAAGGAGCCCTAAGATGAGCCACCAAAAAAACAACACCTTAAAAAAAATCGCCGAACAACCAAAAAACAATGACCTAATCGAGTTACTAGCAGATGAACTACAGCTCCCCCTGGATAAAGCCGAAATACTAGCAAATCGAATAAAAAAAACTCCTAATCTAACCCCCCAAAAACCCAGCATAAAAACTCTTGTGGAGAAACACTCCAAACCCGAACCGCAAACCGCGAATTATTCGATCGGAGTTCTCTCAGATAAAGAGTTTAGACTATTTATCCAGTGGCTCTTTGAAACATTGGGCTATGAAATACAAAGTAGCTGTGTAGTTAACCACGGCGCTGATTTAGTCACCATCAAAAACGCTGAAAAGATTGCGGTTTTAGCACGGAAATATCCTCCCAGCTATACCCTTAGCGATGTCATAATTTTGGCCGCCCAACAAGCCCAAAGCACCCAGAAATGCGACCGTGCCCTTATCATAGCGACCACATCCTTTACCGAACAAGCTACCCAAGAGGCGCAAAGATGCAGAGTAGAACTGTGGAACAACACTGCCTTAACCACAAAAATCGAGGAAGCAAAAGATAAACTAACCTACGACAATCCCAAAATCAGCTTCCAACCCTATCAAGGCTCCCTTCTACTGAGCCTGCTCTCACTGGCAGAAACCAAAACTTTTCTTGTTGAACCCCGAACAGAAGGAAAATATGATCTGATTCTACCCGGCGTAAAGTATCCCCTCTTAACATTTGAAGCCCGCAACGGCACAGTTGTGCAATGCGTGTTTCGTATAGAGTACAACGAACCGGTTTCTGAAAGTGATGGTGAACAGTTGATTGGAACAGACGAAAACGGTAACAAAAAAGGTCCTGAGGACTTGGAAGCTTATGAGCTAATTACTCAATATCTAACCCAGTTCATAGAATAACCCACAATCAGAACCTCAAACAGCAACTAAGCTACCGCCTGCTTGAGACCCTATTTTTAAATCTAGTGCTTTGTAACATCTAAAAGTTTATAGTTTTGTTTGTTGTGTTGTTCTCTATTGGTAGTGTGATGTTATGAAAGGTAAGTATGTTGGTGTTGTGTTAAGTTCGTCTGATAGAGCTGAGCTTGAGCGGTTTAGTGCCAAAGGCAAACACAGTGTGAGGCTGGTTAATCGTGCAAAAATAATTTTAGCCCTAGATGAGTCTGAGGGGAGAAAAAAAGAAAAACAAACCAAAATCGCAAAAAGAATAGGCGTAAGCAATCAAACAATCAGTAACGTAAAAAACGCTTTTTTCGCTGCCCAAACAGTAACCCGTTTTTTGCAGCGCAAAAAGAGAACCACACCCCCCATAGCACCAAAAATAACAGACGAAACACAAGCTCACATCATCGCCCTAGCATGCAGCAAACCCCCTGACGGCTACGCAAAATGGACCCTGCGCCTCCTAGCCGATAAAAGCATCAAGCTGGGATACGTTAACACATTATCCCATATGAGTGTGAAGCGGCTTTTAAAAAAACACAATTTAAACCTCATTTAAAGAAAATGTGGTGCATACTTCCGCATCAAAATAGTGCCTTTGTCGCTGCCCTGGAGGATGTTTTAGCTGTTTATGCTTGCCCCTATGATGCTAAGAAATCGGTTGTTTGTATGGATGAGAAATTATATCAGCTTCTATTAGATGTATGTGAGCTGTTGTCAACGCGTTCGGGTTTGGTCCTTTGGGTTGATAATGAGTATGTGCGTATGGGTGTGTGCAGCATTTTTGTGTTTTGTGAGCCTTTGGTTGGGTGGCGTCATGTGGAGGCTTTGGTGTATCGAACAAAAGTAGATTGGGCGCATAAGCTGCGTTGGCTGCTTGAGGAACAATATCCTGATGCTGAGCGGGTGGTGTTAGTTTTGGATAATTTGAATACGCATGGGTTGTCTGCGTTGTATGGGGCGTTTGTTGCGGAGAGGGCGTTTGGTTTGGCACAGTGCTTAGAGATTCATTTTACTCCTAAGCATGGCGGCTGGTTAAATGTTGCTGAGGTAGAGTTGTCGGTTCTTGGGGTGCAATGTCTTGGAAAAAGACGTATTTCAAATATTGAATCGCTCAATGTTGAGTTGACCGCTTGGCATATTGAGCGTAATCAAACTCAGAAAGGTGTTGACTGGCAATTCACCACCAAAGATGCACGCATAAAACTGAAAAAACTACCCGGTCAAACTATAAACTTTTAGATGTTACAAAGCACTAGCGTATAACATTAGAACTAAAGGATATTTTGCCTCAGAAGACAGCTGGACTGAATGTTTTCGGTCTTCACAGGGATTTCCAGATCAAACCGACTCTCAATACACCGTGATAGCTTTTCGAGGAGGCAGTGGTGACTGGTTTGATGCGGGAATTTCCGGATCTGGCTTTCAAGCTTTTCCTGGATCAAAGATAGATTTTCAAGTTGAAGCAATGAATGGGGATGTTACACAAATAATCTCAAATCCCCTACCGACTATGTCTGGACAGGTGAAAAAAGCGGCTGGAGTAGCACAAAAACTCTAACTATGCCCACATATTCTGATGAAGCGCCAAATCAACCTGATTTAACTCCCAATCAAACTTCATCAGATCAAACTGGCGCCGTAATAGTGGGGTTTAGTTTGCCTGATTGGTATTGTGACGGCATTATACATCATAATAGCGGCGTTAACTATCATACTTCTATATAACCGAAAAAAGCTTACTCGTAGTGTCTAACCTTGAAATAAACTGACGAAATGCACTGGTTAATGCATTAACTCGATCTATCTTGTGATGTGCTGATTTCGGTTTGTAAGTTTGATTGTGTGCGCGTAGTTTTTGTTGTTTTACGTGGGGATTTTGTTGTTGTCTGTTTGGGGGTTTTGTTGTTGTGTTGTTGTTTTGTTTGGTAGTTTTTGTCTGCTATTATGGCGGCTTGGAGCAGGGCGGTTGTTGGGTAGGTGTTTATGAGGAATTGTATGTCTTTTGGGAGGCATTCTCCGCCTATGCCGTTGCGTGCTTCAGGCAGATCTACATTCCATTTTGTGTTGGCGGCGTCGCGTAGTTCGTCATAGTTTAGATTGTTTTCGTCACAGAGGAGTTTTAGTTCTTGGGCATATGCGATACGGAGATAGTAGTAGGTGTTTTCGGCTAGTTTGGTTAGTTCGGCGATTTCTAGGGAGTTAACGGGGTGGGTGGGTATGCCTAGGGTGTTGTAGAATTCAAGGGCTTTTGTGTGGCTTTGTTGGTTTAGTGAACCCAAGGCTCTTATTTGTACGACGCCGTGTTTGTCTTCTTCTTGTTTCCACCATCTGTGAGGGCAGACGGCTATGTTGGTTAGTTTGTATTTTGCGGCGAGTTTTCGTGCGGTGCCTATGGTTAGGGTTGATTCATAGCATATGAGCGCGTCGGGGTTGAGTTTGGCTGCTTTTTTTGTGCAGTCTTCGATGGCACTCATGTCGGGTTGGTTATTGCGGAACCAGGTGTTGACTGTGATTACATAGATGTCTGCATATGGGAGTTTGGTTGTGGTGTTGATTCCGTTTTGTTTGGCTGTTTTTATGGCTTGTTGGGATATGTCGTATCCTTGGGTTTGTTTGTATATTTTTGAGATGTGTTGGGCAACTGGTAATCCTATGTTACCTAAACCCATAATGCAAACATTTACAGCCATCTACCTTTCGCTCGGTTGTGATTTTTTTATTTGGAGGTCACGAAATTATAAAAACATTATCCCTAATTCAAAATAATTATGTTTTAAGTCATTTTATATATGATGCATGGATTTGGCTAAATTGTTGATATTCTAAATTGGTTGACAATTTGATTATATGTGCTCCTTTCAACAAAGGTGTGAAAGTGATAGTTGAGATTTTAAAACGCTAAAATGGTGGTATAGCTTGTGTATGTCGGCGTTGTTTGTGATTTTTGGACCAAAATAATCTGCTAAATTGAGCATAAAATTACTGGATGCTTTTTCTTTCTATATTATCCTTAGCGGTGTAATATTTTTGGTGTTTTCCATAGCAACTAACAGGTTGTTTATTTTTTTTGCCATATATGGTTGGTAAGAGTCTTGTGCCCCATTGATGTTTTATTCTTTCTTTTTTATAGGCGCTTTTGTAGCAGAAATAAGTCTAATATTGCTCAGCTTGGTTGTTGAGGGCTTTTTAGTAATTGAAGTACGTTTCTTAGTTTTAACAGGCCTAACTTTGGTGGCAATGCTTCTCTTTCTAAAAGAAGGCTTAGTGTTGAGCCGCAAACTAAGCGCAAAGAACCCCGCTGAGACATAGATGCTTGGTTATTGTAGAAAGTAGCGGGGGGTCTCTGTCCGCTAACATTTTACCTTATTTTTGTTCTTGTCTTTGTTTTTGGGCTTGTTGAAGAATTTCCTTCATTTTTCGGGCATCAACATCTAGAATTGGTGTCTCGCAGATAAATGTAGGATGCATCCCAAAATCTAAAATTACCTCTGATAGCATCCCAAAATCAGGTCCAAACTGCTCTTCATCAAGGGGGTGATGCTTTTTTTCTCCTTGGCTTGTGAATTCTATTTTTGAGAAATGGCAATGCATGTTGCGCAGGGTTTGAGTACCGAGTTCTTGCTCGATTTTTTCAGCTATGTGTCGCATGTCATCTACAGTTTTGAAGGCCCCATGATGTAGGGCATGGAGATGTCCCCAGTCAACGACTAGTTGCGTACCCTCAACTTCACGATTAATGGCTATGATTTCATCCAAAGTGCCCACTTGGGATTTACGTCCCATGGTTTCGGGCCCCAACTTGACCTTCAACCCCAAACTTTGCATCTCAGAGTGGATTTCTTTGAGTGCTGTAATAGAACATTTAAGCGCATAGTCTTTTTCAAACATCCCATAGAACCCCATATGAAACACCATAACCCCTGCGCCCATCCACTCAGCGCCCGTTGCACAGGCTATAATGCGCTGTTTGCTGGCTTTTACCACTTCAGGTTTGCCTGAGAGATTGATAAAGTAGCTGCCATGCATACTGAGCTTAACATCATTGCGCTTTGCCTCCTCCCCTAGCCGACGAGCATCAGCCTCTTTTATCTGCGGTTTGGGACCCCACCTTACCGCTTGATATTCAAACGCATCTAAACCTTCCTCACAAAGCAAACGCGGAGTATCAAACGTAGACGCCCCTAACAGCCGAAACATAGGCGGCACACCTGCAGGTCCAAAACGAGTACGCTCAGCCATAACATCACATCATGCTACTAATACTTCTATTAATCAAATGTTAAGGAATATTAGCTTGCCCTTTCCTTTACCGCTACTTCCCTGCCATTTAGCCTTTGGTTCCTGCACAAATATCTGTTTGGCTATCTGCTTTTTGTGGGTTCTATGCATCTTCTTTTTGTTGTTTGTTTGATTATAGTAGTAGCAAGCTTACAATCGTGGGAATTGACACATAGAAGTATGCATAGATTGCACCGATCACAATTATTGCCGTGATTCCCAGTAGCACATAGTCTCCTTTGTGTAGCCGTAGTGTATATAGGTTGGTGCGTTTTTTGCATGCTCCCCAAGCGCGTGATTCCATAGCTTCAGCGAGTTCAAGACTTCGCCGAATAGCACTCACAATCAAAGGAATCAAAATGGGTATGTAGTTGCGGATGCGTTTTAGCAGATTGCCCTTCTCCAATTCTAATCCCCTTGCTTTTTGAGCATCCATGATGGTTTGAGCCTCCTCAGCCAATACCGGCACAAAACGTACCGCAGTAGTAAATGCAAATGCAAACTCATAGGGCACCCGAGACTGCTCCAAAGCCAACCCCAGATGATCCGGAGAGGTGGTTAAGAAAAACACCGAAAATGACTCCACTAACACCACAAAGCGCAGAGTCATAGATAAGGCACCCTCAATATTGCTAGGCGTTACCGTGTAGTTGTTTCCCAAAAAGATTGTAACGATGTTTATAAAAAAGATAAACCCCGCCAAAAACGCTGCACCGCGCAAAGAACGCATCCACTGCCGCTGAACACGCGCCAAAAACACAAACGGTAACTGTAACAAAAACAGCGCCACAAGCGGAATTATCTGAAGAAACAAAAGCGCCGCAATGAAGACCCCAATAACATAGATAAATTTGATACGCGGATCCAGATTATGAATAATAGAGTTAACTCTGCGAAACTTTAAACCATCAAAAATACTCATTGTTTACGTTTCTCCAGGGCTTTTAGAAGAACCGATTTAGCCTCTGAGATATCAATAATATCTTTAGGCAATCCTGCGGCTGAAAGTTTAGTAAATACTTGCGCGATTTGAGGCAGAACAATCGAGGCCGCCTCAAGCATCGCAGGATCAGTTAGAATTTGATGCCCCTCGCCATCGGCCACAATTTTACCCTCCCGCATCAAAACCACACGCGGATTACACTCAGCCACAAACTCTACATCATGAGTGACCGCAACAACGGTTTTTCCCTGTTCCTGCAACTTTAAGATGAACTGTTGAAGCTTTTCTTTCTGCTCATGATCCTGCCCAATGGTAGGTTCATCTAAGACCAACATCTTGGGATCACACGCTAAAACCGATGCCAAAGCCACCCGCTTACGCTCTCCCCCGCTTAACAGAAACGGAGAGGTTTTACGGTACTGCGAAAGCGAAAGCAACTCTAACATCGCGGTAATGCGCTCCTCAATTATTTTTGCGTCAAATCCAAAATTTTTAAGTGCGAACCCCACTTCAGCCTCAACGGTTTCACTAAATAGCTGATGATCAGGATTTTGGAACACAAACCCAACACTACGTGCCAAAGCCGCAACACTAGACTTAGTCGTCTCCACTCCATCGACTTTAACGCTGCCCACAGAGGGTTTGAGTAGTCCATTAAAATGCTTAACAAAGGTGGACTTGCCTGCCCCGTTTTGTCCCATGATGGCAACAAATTCCCCATCTTTGATAGTAAGCGAAACCCCCCTCAGAGCCTCTATCTTGCTGGGATAGCTATAGTGAATATCTAAAATCTCAATCATCTACTAAGAGCCTCCAAAATTTGATCTGCCAGCTCCTCCGAACACAGAGGTGTTCTATTGCCCAAACTGCATCCTTCTTTTTTTAACATTTGATAGAGCAAAGTTGCTTTGGGTATGCCCACACCAATACGTTGTGTTTCTTCCTTGCTGAGAATATCACGTGGATCTCCCTCCAAACATACTCTGCCCTGATCCATAACGATAAGATGATTGGTATATTTCGCCGTTAAATCCAACCGATGCTCAATTAGCACAACCGTAATGCCCTGCTCTTTGTTGAGTTTGTAGATAACCTCAAAAATCTTCTCTGCACTCAGTGGATCCAAAAAAGAGGTCGGCTCATCCAAAACAATAATCTCAGGTTCCATTGCCAAAACTGATGCAATCGCCACTCGTTGCTGTTGTCCCCCGCTAATCTCATGCGGAGACCGATCCCTAATATCATAAATACCTGTCTGATGAAGCGCCCAATCCACTTTTTGGCGCATCGCCTCTCGAGAAGCACCCACATTTTCTAAACCAAACGCCACATCTTTCTCAATTGAGAGCGCAAATAACTGATTCTCCGGATTCTGAAAGACCAAACCCACATGTTTAGCCAACTCATAGGTGTGATGATCCAGCGTATTTATACCCGCAACCGTTATGTCCCCTTTAATCTCACCCTGATAAAAATGCGGCACCAACCCATTAAAACACCGACACAAAGTCGTCTTACCACAACCACTAGGCCCTGTGATTAAGACAAATTCTCCCTTCTCTATCTGGATAGACACATCCTCAATGGACGGCTTGGATATGCCCGGATAGGTATAGGTGAGATTTCTAGTTTCGATTAATGCCATATTTCGTGCCTGCCCCCTCTAAGCGTAAGTTTGCTCATTTAAGCGTAGCTACCCATTTCTGATTTTATACACAAATGCTTCGATATAATTAAAAATTCCCTAAACTTCTTACTGCCGATATGTTTGCATGTTACCAACAAGTCGGTCTTTACCTTATGGGGGTGGTCTGTGTTTGGCTTCTATGGTGTGGCTGTGAGGTTTATCTGTTTGCGGTTTTTGATGGGCGCGGGGTTGTGGATGCAATCGCTTGACCTTTTTTTGGCGGGTTATAATAAATCAAATGTGGTGATAGATTATGTGGACGTGTGAAATTGTGAGCCAATATGTACTATATTTCTGGAATCAAATCTGCTCAAAAAACGGTAAAAACAAACAAGCGATTTAAAAAAAGCTAACCCTTAAAGTTCTTTAGGTATCTTCAACAGTTTTATCCGTTGGTGGTTGCTCGGGTTTGGTTATTTTTTGTTTTAGGAGTGTTAGGCATTGTTTGAGTGCGTCTTGGATTTCTCCTTTGCCGCTCACACCTGATGCCATGGCATGGCCGCCGCCTATGCCTTGTAAGTACTCTCCAAGGGGGGCTGCGATGTCGGTTCCAAGATGGACGCCTGCGCCCTCGTTAAATTGACGGACGCTTCGGAGGCTGATTTCAATTTTGCCGCTCTTTTTGCCTGCAACCGCTGATACGTGTGCACCCAAATCTATCAGGGCTTTTGCTGCTGGAGCCTGAAAGGCGCTCACATGGGAGAGTGCAATTATCCAATTATCCACCTGAACTATTTTTGCTCGTTTACACGCTTTGAGTTTAGCAATACGCTCAGAGGTTTCGATGGGCAGGGCAAATTGAGCAAGCGTTTGCTGAGCATCTATACCCTCTTCTACCAGAGCTGCAAGAATACCAAATGTGGGTGAGTTTGCCAGTGCAAAATGGCGCGTATCAAAGGCTATGCCCACAAACAATGCCTTTGCTTCATTTAAATTGGGTTTAACTTGCGCTTCTGCATAGAGGCGATAGATAAGTTCACAGTTTGCCGATGCCTTATCATCAATTATGCAGAGACTGCATTGTTTTAGGGTTTCTTGATTTGGTGCATGATGATCAATGATTATTTTTGGCGCCGGAGATTTTTTAACCGCTTCGGTTGCTTCATCGAGTTGTTCTATGGTGTTCATGTCTAAAAGTACAATGACTTCTGCGGATTCAATGTTGGGTTTGAGGCTAACGGTTATGGGCAGATAATCCAATAGAGTTTTGGAGGGTTTGTTGATGCCTGCTGGACAGCCAATCTCTACCACAGTATTGGGTAAAAATCGCTTAATTAAGCCCTGCAGACCATAGGCTGAGCAAATTGCATCAGCATCAGCACTGCGATGACACATCAGCAACACAAAGCCTGCCTGCTTCTCTTCTATAATTGCCAGTAAATCTTTGAAACTCATTGTATCTTTCTCAAAAAGTTTTCAGCCGCAGCATGTCCTGCATCTACTGCTTGCTTAACCAATGCATCCGCATCAATAGCTTCTGCTTGTTTTGTGAGTACTAGTTCCACTTCAACAGAGACATTAACCGGTTTGGTGCCTTCAACCTCAACAAAGATGTCAAGCTGATTGACATTTTTACTGGACACTTGGTTTAGGATGTATTTGCGAACTCCATCTTCGGTAGTTTGGCATAAAAGTTCGATTTGCTCGGCAGTTAGCTCTGGAAAGCCGAGCTCATCCAACAACATCAAGTCCTGCTTAAGAGAGGGATTGACCTGAGACTGGGCTGAGGTCTTCCTGAAGTTTAGTTTGAATTTCTTTAACTTGAGCTTTTACGCGTTCTTCTTGACGAGCAATAACTGTACTGCGGGTCTCTAGAAGGGACTTGCGTTCGTTGAGATCTTCGTTAACTTTGGTTTTTTCTGCTTTAATTAGAAGTGAACCAGCAGTTTTGTAGATAACTGCATCATCAGCAGTTTTAGCTAGCTCTGCTACGGTCTGCTCAACCTCTACTTTTTCCATCTCAACCTGTTGCTTCTGTGCCATTATCGACTGTAGAGTCTGTTGAAGCTGTTGGAGTCTAAGTAACCTTTCTTGAACGTTAGGAGGCAACTTGGATAATTCATCACTCAAAGTTTATTCCTTCGTACCCAGAAAAGACAAACGCCCTTAATTAAGCATTTCCAACACTCCAACAAAACCTCAATACCCCAAAACCACCAACCTAAAAAACCTGTAACACAACTGACTGAAATTTGTAGTCAGTTGACATGTTTGGGGTGTAAAGTTTTTTTAAGCTGCAACTTCTCTTAGCCCTTGGGGAGAAAACTTGAGCGAGCGGGCCAATGTCATCAAAGAAGCAGTTGAACATCAAGATAATCTCTTTTTAGCTGTTTATGTGGAAACAAAAAACAGCATTATGATTATGCTAAGTGAAAAAGAAGATAAACTAGGCACTTTAGCGGTTGCAATTCCTAAACCCCGCGATAGTAGTATGGGTTCAGCCTCATCCTCAGTGCTTCTAGGAGACAAAAATGTAATTTCCGCTCGCATGTTTGCCGAGTACACAGCAACCAAAAAAGGCAAAACCGCACTAGTCTCAGTTTATCTCCAAAACATAAGCGAAAGCCAAGCTCAAGAGATCTTTATGTACCTCATCGATAAGGTACTAAAAACCGACAGCCAAAAAGAACCAACCGCCATCTACTAAACAACCCTCTCGCACACACAACCAATCCCCCTATAAACATCTCTTAGTAGCGTTTTGCTAGTTATCTTTGAGATTTTTGGGCAGAAACAAATAAGCTCTTAAAGAATACTGTGTATCCACGTAGTTAGCTCACTGATCAGGCGCCTAAGATGAAGACTCTTCTGATAAAAATCAATCCTCAATGCCCGGACCCAAAAAAAATCCAACCCGTAGCTGACATCATCAAACACGGCGGGTTAGTGGCTTTCCCAACAGAGACCGTTTATGGTCTTGGCGCAGATGCACTAAACAGCAGTGCCGTTTTACGCCTCTTTGAAGCTAAAGGACGCCCCTTGGATAATCCTCCAATCATACACCTAGCTGACCCCCAAGCGGTTTATCCCTTGGTACAGCAGGTTTCTCAAAAAGCCCAACGCTTAATGGAACAATTCTGGCCTGGTCCGCTAACCCTTATCTTTAAACACTCAAAGATAGTGCCCAAACAAACCGTTGCCAACCTAGATACCATTGCTATTCGCATACCCAACCACCCCATCGCCCAAGCTCTTATCCGACAAGCTAACTGTCCCATAGCCGCACCCAGCGCTAATCTCTCAGGTAAACCCAGCCCAACAACCGCCCAACATGTCCTAGATGATCTCGATGGAGCTATAGATGCCCTAATAGATGGCGGACCAACCGATATCGGCGTAGAATCCACTGTTGTCGACTTAAGCGTTGATCCTCCGATGCTTCTGCGCCCCGGAGGCACACCCTATGAGGCCCTAAAAGCAACAATAGCTGATTTAGAGCTTCATCCCTTTGTACAAACCGACATAGAATTAGCCCTTGAAAAAACGCCTTCCCCTGGCATGAAACACAAACACTACTCCCCCAAAGCAGACGTCATCCTAGTCGAGGGCAACCCGAAAGCAGTCACAACCAAAATCTCAATCCTAACAAATACCTATAAACAAAACGGTTGCAAAGTTGCCATTTTAGCCACAGACGAAACCCAAACAGCCTACCAAGCCGATATCGTAAAATCTCTGGGTAGCCGCACTAATCTATCAAGCGTTGCCCAAAACCTCTTTGGTCTTCTACGCGACGTTGACGCCCAAGGCATTGATATTATCATAGCAGAGGGAGTATCATCGGAGGGACTGGGATTAGCAATTATGAACCGACTACGGAAAGCATCAGGCTACCACATAATCAAAGTATAATGCACCAAGTACGATAGGTTGTAGTAGCGTTATCCATTTTTATCGTTCGTTATTTGTTTGTTTGTGGTGTGTGGGTTATTTGCGTATTGATGATAGCAGGTCTTCAAAGTTGATGGATGCGCCGCAGACTACGCTGTCAGCCCCGCCGTAGTAGAGAAAAAACCTATCGTCGATAACTACGTTGCCGCAGCTAAATACTACGTTTGGGACTTTACCGAAGCGTTCATAGTCTTCTTTTGGTGTTAAAATGGGTGTTTTTGAGCGGTAGAGCACCTGTTCAGGATGGTCTGCATCAAGCAGAACAATACCTAGCGAATATGTCTTCTCATCACTCACCCCATGATAGACCACCAGCCAGCCTTCACTGACCCTTATAGGCGAACCTGCAATCCCTACCTTCCAACTATCCCAGTCATCTGCTCGGGGCCCCATAATGGACATAATATCACACCACTTTTTGAGATCCTCCGAATAAGCAATGCATATAGTGGGTTCGATACGATGAAACATTACATATCGGCCGCCGATTTTTTTAGGAAAAACCACTGCATTTTTATTATAGACTCCGGGGAAGGGCAAGCGGCGTGTTCCCCAGTTCCAATTATGATCAAGAAAATCATTCATTGAAATCGTGGTTAGCGCAACTTGATAGGACTGCAGATGATTGTGCTCACGAAGGGCAGTATATGTCAAAGCTAAGGTGCCCTCAACATTGCTTATCCTTGGATCCTCACAGCCATCTTGCTCATTATCATTTTGCGGCTCTAAAACAGGCTCAGACAAACGCTCATCAATATGAACCCCATCCCCTGAAACAGCATAACCAATTCGAGAAATATTATCATTCCCTAAGGCCCTATAAAGCAGATGAACCTTACCCTGCAAATAAATCGCCGCAGGATTAAAAACCTCCCGCGACTCCCACGCATGAGCCTCAATGGGTTTTAAAATAGGATTTTCTAAAAAACGCTCCATCAATCCTAACTACCCGCACTTAACCCAGGCGTTTTTACACCCAAAACCTCATCAAAAAAAGCCCTAAGCGAAAACATCCCAATCAACTTATCTGTCTGATCTATGACTGGCAAATGACGTATGTTATGACTAAGCATAAGCCGCTTAGCCTCCTCAAAAGATGCCTCAAGAGATATAGTCACAACATGACTACTCATAATCTTACTAAGCGGCTCCGCAGGGGAATACTTGGCCGCAAAAACCCGTATGGCATCTCGCTCCGTAAAAATACCCCGACACCGCTCCTCCTCATCAATCACCACAATAGACCCAACATGCCGATCACTTAAAAGTTGCACAGCATCCTGAATAGAGATATCCTCTTTAGCAGTAATCACTTTTCTACACATAATATCTTTAACTCTAAGCATACATTCAACATCCTACACTAAAAACCAAAAACAGCAACTAATAATGAAAACTGATTCTTGCTTAAATCTCATTCTGACAAAACTCCCTGCCAAACTTCCTCAAGTTTAAGCCGAGCTAAAAGATAACAAACAGACGACTCCGCACCCTGATTAAGATTAACACAATGCTCAGATACACCATCATAACACCCCCCAGTCTGAGGATTATACACCATAACCCCCTGAGTATTTCTACCCAAAAACCACCCAAACGCACTCTCCGCCGCCTCAAGGTACTCACGCTTTTTAGTAACATAATAACCATCCACCGTTGCCTCCACAGTCGCAGCCGCCTCCAAGGGTTGCTGATCATAGAGCGGTCGCTTACCCCCCCGACTATACCACCCATCATTACCAATAGGCACAAAAACGCCATTCATCAGCTGTGTTTTAAGCAAAAACTCCATCGATCTCTCAGCAACCTCCAAAAACTGTGGTTCTTCAACCAACCGATAAGCCGCAAAAAGCGCCTGAGGCAACCGCGCATTATCATAGGTCAAATAAGGCTCAAACCATTGCCAATCCTCTTTAGCCTGATCTTGAAAACGCTGAACAAAAATATCCCCCAACTCCTTTGCAAAATCCCGCAAATAATCCGTTGCCACCGCCTGATGATACTCATACAACCCCAAAAGCATCGCCGCATGAAACCTAAGACAAACCGCTTTCCCCCTCATCGATAATCCCCGCTCAAAAAGATCCCTAGCAACCATCCGCAACTCCTCTGGCACCGAAGAATTAAGCGTACACCCACACGCCCAAAGCGCCCGCCCAGCCGAATCCTCTGAACCCTCCATATCCAAATAGGTCCGCTCATAACTAAGATAATTATGAAACCCTCCATCAGGCTTTTGCATATGGTTGAGAAACGACAAATAAACCCTTACAAGCGGGGTCAACTCTGCGCTATTTCTTAGTTGCTGATATTTAACAACAGCAATCAAAGCACGCGCATTATCATCGGTAGTATAACCCTCGCCTCTTTTGGGGATACTATATTTGGCATGTTGAAAAATGCCCGTATCATCAGTGAAGGCTTGGAGATAGTCGATTTTTAGGGGGGGTAGTTGTTGAATAATTTTTTTCCTCCGATTGTTGTGTTAACTCATTAAATAATCTGAGATATTTTTTGGCAACAGATTGCCAAGTAAATTTCCGACTATACCCGTAGGCTTTCTGTTCCAAGGATTCTCGTAGCGCTGGATTTTCAATAATCTCAGCAACCCGTTCGGCTATAGAGTTCGAATCGTTAAATCTGCAAAAAACTCCTCGTCCTCCACCCAAGGCTTCTATGGCATGAAGATATGACGTGGACACCACCGCTTTTCCCGCTGCTAATGCATTCACTAATGCACCGCTGCTTATCTGATTAGGTGAAACATAGGGAGTAATGTAGACATCTGTTGCTTGGAGATAATCATAGAGTTCCGGTTTAGAGAGGAACCGATTGAGAAACCGCACATGTCCACTAAGCCCCAGCCTCTTAACCATGTCATGTAGCATATTGCGATAGGCTTCTCCCTCATTTTTTTTAACCTGGGGGTGGGTAACTCCTAAAACATAGTAGATCAGGCGGGGTTCTTTTTTTATGATCTCGGGCAGAGCTGCAATAACCTGCTCAATGCCTTTGCCTTTACTTAGTAGCCCAAAGGTTGAGAGTACCACCTTATTTTGCAATCCCAATTTCGGCTTCGCTTTTGCGCTAGACACCAAAGGCAAATCCGGGCAACCGTGTGGAATTAGTTTTACTTTTTTTGCTGGAACCCCATATTGTCTGATAAGGGTGCGGGTGGTTTCATTTAAAACAACCAATGCCGTACTTTTTTCAACAATTTTGCTAAAAACTTCTTTGGATTTATTCTCAAAATTTGGCAGGACCGTGTGAAGGGTTGTGGCAACCGGGCGGTTTAGGTGGTCAAGAAAGGCACCGATATATTCACCTGCTTCCCCCCCAAAAATCCCAAATTCATGCTGAATATTTACCACATCAACTGATGACTGATTTAGAAAATCTGCCATAAGCACATAGTCTTCCAAAAAATCTCGGCCAATTTTATGCTCCATAGCCTCACAAGCAGGTTTAAAGAGATGGCGACCATCAATAGCGATAACCCGCTGATCATATAATTTGTTTAAACAAGTTATCGAATTAACTAAATCGGATGTAAAAGTCGCTATGCCGCACTTCCGAGGCGGAAAGGTACTTACATATGCAACTTTTCTAGCACCTGCCAGCGCAGGGTCGCCTAGCATATACTTTGCCAAACAAGTCACACCGTAAAATATGGTTCGGATTGCTTTAAGCCAATGTGATTGTATCCCGCCAATCACAGGCGATTTTCAAACACATTTCGCATCAAGTTTATATGTTGCCTTTGTACGTTGATGAGTTCGAAGGGAGAAGGGTTTATGAATCGTTTTATACATAATCCCATACTATCGCCAATATCGGATAGTTCTTGGCAATCGCGCTCAGTTTTCAACGCGGCCGCAATCTACCGTGACGGATTGGTGTATCTGGTATATCGGGCCCAAGGCAAAGACAACATCTCACGCCTCGGATTAGCTACCTCAAATGATGGCTTCACCATAAAAGAACGCTTTGACACACCCATTTTTAGTCCTACCCAGTACGCAGAACGCGACGGCTGTGAAGACCCCCGCTTAACCCTAATTGATGATCAATGTTATATGGCCTACACCGCTTTTCGCAATCATGACTTCCCCATAATTTTCCAAATCGCACTAACCTCGATAAACATCCGCGACTTCGTTAACCATAACTGGAACTGGAACGAACGTATCCTGCCATTCCCAGGTGTTCGCAACAAAGACGCCGTCATCTTACCCAACAAAATTAATGGCAACTATGTCATGTTCCACCGCATCGAACCCAGCATCTGCATCGCCTACTCCGAGGATCTCAAAACATGGCACGGCTTCAAATCCATCATGGAACCCCGCGACAAAATGTGGGACAGCCTAAAAATCGGCGCCGCCGGAACCCCCATAGAACTAAACGAAGGCTACCTATTCATCTATCACGGCGTAGACGCAAACAAACACTACTCACTAGGCGTAGCATTGCTTGATAAAACCAACCCCGAAAACATCCTCTATCGCACCGACCAGCCCATTCTAACACCTTGTAAAGACTATGAATGCATAGGCGATGTACCCAACGTAGTATTTAGCTGCGGCAACGTAGTTATCGACGATAGGTTTTTTCTCTACTACGGCGGGGCTGACAGCGTAGTCTGCGGCGCAAACTATGAATTAAACGAGCTTTTACCCAAAAAATAGTCTCTAATGCTAAAAACTATCTGTTTTTAGCAGTTTTTATATTTTTCAGGTTATGTTGGCGCAGTTTACACTCACATATTCTTAAATTGCCGCCAAAGAGAAATTAGAGAGTGAAGAAACGTGTCAAAATCCTACAAAAACGAAAGCTATAGCAAACAGCCTGACTACATCAAAGACATCTCAATGGACACTCATAGCTATGCCGAACAAGACCACATCGAAGTACAGACGCAAGAAGACATAGATGAGGGATGGACAGAAAACCAATCCCCTATGGCTGGACGAATCTCTGGAACCATGGCAGATCTTGAAGACATCCAAAGCTCCGAGATGATGAATAGTGACGAAGTCCGAGAAGGCATACAGGACTCCATAGACTGCTATCAAACTTGCACTGAAACCACGTTGCGTTGCTTAACTATGGGTGGTAAACATGCAGAATCAAAACACATCAACCTGCTCATGGACTGTGCCAAAATCTGCAACATCAACGCCGATTTTATGCTCCGAAACTCCACCTACTACCCCCAAACCTGTGGCATATGCGCCGATATCTGCGATGAGTGCGGTGATGACTGTGATAAATTTGAAGAGGATTTCATGAAAGAATGCGCCAGTACCTGTAGACGATGCGCAGAAGCCTGCCGCGAAATGACCCGCTAAAGAAAAAAATTCTTAAGTGTATACTAACCTATGTGGTGTCCCACAACGTCTTTGCCGTGGAATTCTTGATGCATCTTGCGTAAATGTTCCAAATGAACACCATGCAGATGTTGTTCAGCGGCATCTTTGATAGTAAACATTTTACCGCATTCGGGACACTTATACATATTCTCATTTACTGCTACTATTGCGGGGTCATGGCCCGATATATGATTGGGTTCCCCAGAAAAATTTGAATTCGAAGTGGAAGTCACAGATAAAACCTCAAATTCTTTAGGGTCATGCCGATGCTATGAATGTATGCTGTTGTTTGACTACAACCACATAACTGTTTTATTTTTTACTATGTTCAACAATTAGGCTCTCTTTTTGTTGGTGACTAAGCCTCTTAATTTCCCGTTCACGTTTCATCGCAGCACTACGGGTATTAAACTGCTCACGGTATGCCACACTCTGAGGCGGATGAGACTTGGTATATCTGGCCCCTCTGCCATTTTGATGTTGCTGCATTCGTGCCTCTACATCTTTGGTGTAACCCGTATAGTAGCTACCATCACAACACTGCAATATGTAAACATAAAACGTCATGCAAACTCGCTTTATCCTACCCTACATATGCTGTTAGATAGTTATAGCTGACCCCTTTCTGCATTGCCCTATCTAAATAAGTCTCGGGATCGATTTCCTGCACTAAACCATGATCCACATCAATTATGTATATCTCCTGAATACGCGCATTACGAATACCCTCAAGAGTCACAGGCGGCTTTTGATAATACGCATCACAAAGAGCTTTTATCACTTCAATTTCTTGTTTAGTACGCATCCGCGGCGGCTTAGCAAAGGTGTTGGGAAAAGGCAAAATATAGTGCGGCGGTACACCCAAAGCAAACTTGCCTGTAAAACCGCTATAGCGAACAATTTTACTTGCCAACCTTGCTGTAGTATATGTAAGAGGTGCAAGCGCATTCTCTGGGGGTATAAAGCCGGTCTCTATTTCAACTACGAGATTGCCTAACCCTTTTGTGCCATATAAGTCGCAGGTTAAAATCTCATTTAGGGGATATTCAAGTTGTATGTTGTATTCTTTTTCAATTAGATATTTGGCACATACCAGTTCCATAACGGAATGGTTAATTTTTACAATGTTTTCCCTATGTAGCTCTACAAGCCAGTTTTTGAGTTTGTCTAGGCTGTTTGCTACGTAGGGTTGGACTCCAGAAGCTATTCTGTCCAGAAGGGTGGTGAGATCGGTTTCAAATTTTTGGTTATTTTTCATTAAAAAAAAGTTGTATAGTTAACATTGTAGTTAACATTGTTAACTTACTTTTTAAGTGTGTCTATTTTTTCTTTAACTCACACTTGTGCAAGTATCAGGCGTGCGTTGGGCACATCTACCTCGATGATTTTGCAGCCTGCGAACTCCATGGTTTTTCCAAGGATGTCTTTCACTATAACTTTGTTTTCTTCTTTTTTAGCGTAGATTACGTCTCTCATCTGGATTTGGTCGTTTAAGATGACATTAAATTCGCACATAGCTCTTCATATAAGAAAAATGTTTCCCTGTTATAAAAGTTCACATTTGTTTTTTTGGGTGGGTGTTTACCAGTTTTTTAGGACTATCATGGTGTTGGTTTTTCTGATGCCTTCGACGCGGCGGATTTTTTCTATGCATTCGTTTACTTCGGTGACGTTGTTTCCGGTTATGACTGCTATTATGTCGTATTCGCCTGTGACTTCGTAGATGGTTTCTATGTTTGGGATTGTTTGGATTGTTTTGGATACTTCTTGGGTGGGGTAGGCGGGGTTGGTTGCTAGTAGGGTGATGGCTTGGGCGCTTTCTTTGGTGTCGATTTTGATTGTGAATTTTTTGATGGTGCCTTCGTCGGTGAGTGTTTTGATTCTTTTGCGTACGGCTCCCTCGGAGAGGCCGATTTTGTTTCCGATGTCTGCGTATCCTGCTCGTGCGTCGTCTTTTAGGGTTTTTATGATTTGTCGGTCTTTTTCGTCCATGTTTTTTGCCTGTATGTTGTTTGGTATGGTGGTAATTTAACGTTTTCTTTACTGGGGCGGGTGGTTTTGTGCGTTTTTAGTTGTTTTAGGGCGGTTTGTTGTGAGTGTTTTGCGCATTTTGTTTGCACCAAATGGGACATTATAGCTCCAAGTTGTAACAAATAGGTCGCAATGTTTAAAAGATTCTTGGAATACCCCAATGACGTTTCCTAACTAAAAATAAAGTGACGAACAAAAAATGATTAAACAAGCAAATCAACCAGATGAGGTGAAGGCTATATCTAAATCAAAGTGTCCTGATTGTGATGCAGAGCTTGATGTACCTTCTGATATTGAGGAAGGCGAAATTCTGAGTTGTCCCGGTTGCGGCCTTGAACTTGAAGTTAAAGGGGTTAAAGGCGGTTGCGTAGACCTTCAAGAGCTTACCATTGAAGGGGAAGACTGGGGAGAATAAACAACATCTCCATATCCCACCTTGTTAAATTACCCTTTTAAGCTAACTTTTTCGGGGGAGGTCTATCAATGAGTATTGCCCTCTTATATGAGCGCTCAGAGAGCGATGAGAACGGTATCAAACTCACTGCTCAACAACTAGGTCTTGACTTAACTTATATTCCCTTTCGTAAAATTGCACTCTCCATTGGTAGCAATGGGTTTAGTGCTAAGACCAAAGGTAAAGACTACACTCAAACTTTCCAGGATGCTAAGGTGGTTCTTAATCGCTCTCAGAGCAAGAATCGGCGCCTCCAAGCTTCCTATATCCTGGAGGTTTTGGGCAAGAAAACTCTGAACTCCTCCCAAATCGAATTTATGTGTTATAGCAAGTTGCGTACCCTGTTAAATCTTTACAAAGAAGGTATTCCCATTCCCCAAACGGTGTTTGTGCCCTGTGATGCCACTGACACCTTAAAAAACGGAAAAGAAATCCACAACCAAACTGATCTGGCTGATCTTTTTGAGCAGGATCTTTCTCTTGCTGAGGGTATTGTTATCAAAGCTGATGCTGGAACCCATGGCAAAATGATCATGCTCTCCAAAACACGCGAAGAATTGGAAAACAACATCAAAGAAACCAAACCGGGTCTCATAAACCCTGTTGGCGTTGTTGCCCAAGAGTTAATCCAGAAATGGTTCTATGATTTACGCATAATTGTCTCCAAAGAACAGGGCAAAGAACCCGTCTGCTATCCCGTTGCTATGGTACGAGCCGGGTTTAAGGATTTTCGTACCAATACTTTTCTGGGCAATTTAGTGTTTGACGCTAAACTACCCCAAAGTGTACAGGCCTTAGCGTTGAAATGCGGCAAAATCCTAAGCAAAGACAGCTCCGCCTGGATATTGGCTCTAGATGCCATGGTAAATGTGGGAAAAAACAAAAACGCTGATGAAGTCTACCTTAAATCCCAGCTGGATTTGGTTGCAGATGCCTGGGGGGCAGTGCAGAAAATAAAAAAAGACGACTCCCGCCTTACCAATTTCAACGCTTGGAACACTCAGCTTGAATCTCAATTTATGACATATAAGCACACTTCTGCGTACGAAAATATTAAAAACATAATCGAAGAAAACCTACAAACCAACAGCGACGCTTTGGTGTTTCATGAAGCAAATTCATGCCCCGAATTCTGGGAAAACACCCGACTCGCAACCGGACTCAACGTAGCCGAGCCGTTACTAAGAGGCGCTAAGAGTCTAATCGACCAATAAGAGAAGATAAACATGAGAATTGGAATAATTGGTGGTTCAGGATATGTCGGTAGCGAATTACTACGCTTGCTTCTTATGCATCCCCAAGTAGAGGTAACAGTGGTTACTTCACGCCAGTATGCAGGCGAATTTGTCTTCAACATGCATCCCAACCTGCGCGGTTTAACCCAGCTCAAGTTTGTACCCCAAGACTTAGCGGAACTTCAAAAAAACTGTGACCTAGTCTTCACAGCCACCCCCCATGGCGGCTCCCAAACACTGGTACCCACACTTCTTGATGCGGGTCTTAAAGTCATCGATATGAGCGCTGATTTTCGCCTCAAAAATCCTGCTGATTATGAAACCTATTATGGTTGGCAACATCTCAAACCCGAGATGCTAAACCAAGCCGTTTACGGTTTGCCTGAGCTGCACCGAGACGAAATCAAAAACGCCAATCTCATTGCCTGTCCGGGTTGTGAGGCAACCGCGGCTATTTTGGGTTTAGCTCCTATTGTCAAAGCAGGATTAGTTGACCCAGCTAAAATCGTTGTGGATCTAAAGGTCGGCTCCTCAGGTGGAGGTAGCCAACCAACAATAGCCTCCCATCATCCGGAGCGATCCAGCGGGGTACGACCCTACAAAGTCGTGGGGCATCGCCACATAGCCGAAGTCGAGCAGGAACTCACAATGTTATGTGAACCAGTCAAGATCTCCTTTACGCCCCATGCTGTTAACATGGTTCGCGGCATACTAGCAACCATTCACACCTTCCCTAAACAAGCCATAACAAGCAAAGATCTCTGGCGAGCATTGCGGGGTATGTATGGAAGCGAACCCTTCATTCGGCTGGTAAAATATCTCAAAGGCCCCTATCAGCTACCTGACCCCAAAATAGTTACCGGCACCAACTTTTGCGATGTCGGCTTTGAAATCGACGAACATGCCGGGCGCCTCATAATGTTCACAGCTCTTGACAACATGGTTAAAGGTGCAGCTGGACAAGGCGTACAATGCCTAAACATAATGATGGGTATCGATGAAACTACTGCTCTTAAGAGTACAGGATTCCACCCCATATAGGTGCATGCTATGCTGATAGTCATTAAAATGGGTGGATCTATCCTAAAAGAGGGCGCATCAAGTAGTCTTATTGCTGATTTAGCAGAAATCACCAAACAACATCAGGTAGTGTTGGTCCATGGCGGCGGAGTGGAAGTCACCGAAATCGCCTCCAAACTGGGCAAAGAACAAAAATTTGTTATGTCCCCTGAGGGCTTTCGTAGCCGCTACACCGACAAAGAAACAATCGAAATCTACACCATGGTTATGGCAGGCAAACTCAACAAACAAATCGTACTGGCCCTCCAAAACCAAAATATCAATGCCGTAGGCCTCAGCGGATTAGATGCCTCACTGCTAAGAGCCGAGCGCAAACTCAAACTAATTGTAGTCGATGAGCGAGGACGCAAAAAAGTAATCGACGGCGGTTACACCGGCAAAATCACCCAAGTCAACACAACCTTTCTAACCCTGTTGCTTGAACAGGGCTACATTCCAGTCGTTACGCCCATTGCTCTGAGCCAAGACCACGAACCGCTAAACGTGGACGGTGATCGCACAGCCGCCATCGTCGCAGGCGCCCTCAAAGCTGACAAACTCATCATGCTCACCGACGTAGAGGGCCTAATACTAAACGGTGAGTGCATCAAAAAAATCTCTTCAACTGAGGTCAAAGAGGTGCTCCCAAAAATAGGAGGCGGCATGAGCACCAAAATCCACGCAGGTCTTGAAGCCCTAAACCAAGGCGTCAATGAAGTCATTGTAACCATGGGCACCACAAACCAACCCCTCACCTCAGCACTCAATTATAAAGTTGGAACCGTGATAAAAAATGAATGAAGCCCAACAACAACAGCAACATATCATGGAAACTGAAAACAACTACTTAGCTAACGTATTCTCAAAAAAACCCGTTGTTCTCATACGCGGCAAAGGCACCCAAGTATGGGACATCAACGGCAAAGAATACCTCGACTGCACAAGCGGCTATGGCATAGCCGCCACAGGCCACTGCCACCCCAAAGTTGTAGAAGCCATAAAAACCCAAGCCGAACAACTCATAACCTGCCATAGTAGCTACTACAACAACACACGCGCCCAATTCATAGAAAAACTAGTCAAAATAACCCCTCAAGGCCTAAACAAAGCCTTTCTCTCCAACAGTGGCGCTGAGAGCGTAGAGTGTGCCCTCAAATTAGCCCGCAAAGCCACCGGCAAAACAGAAATCATCGCTCTAATGGGCTCCTACCATGGTAAAACCATGGGAGCACTATCAGCAACCTGGGACAAAAAATACCGCGAGCCCTTCCTTCCTCTGATCCCTGATATAAAACATATCACCCCCGATAACCCAGATAAACTCCAAGAAGCCCTAACGGACAAAACCGCTGCAGTTATTATGGAACCCATACGCGGCGAAGGCGGCATCCGCGTACCCCCACAGGGATATCTCCAAACAGTCCGTGACATCTGCAACGAACATGGTATTTTACTCATATTTGACGAAGTCCAAACCGGATTTGGACGAACCGGAAAACTATTTGGTTGCCAAAACTGGAATGTCACCCCCGACATCATGTGTATAGCCAAACCCTTCGCAGGAGGCCTACCCATAGGCATAACACTTGCAACCGACTCGGTTATGTCCACCCTAAAAACCGGCGAACACTCCACCACCTTTAGCGGTAGCCCACTGGTTTGCGCCGCTGGATGCGCCGCCATAGATGTACTAATAGAAGAACAGCTCGCCGACAAAGCCGCCTCAAACGGACAATACTTCAAAACCCAACTCGAAACCCTAGCCGCAAAACACAAAATCATCAAAGAAATCCGCGGACTAGGCCTAATGCTGGGCATAGAACTCCGCTACGACGTATATGGCGTAATCACAAAAGCCCTAAACCACGGCATCTTACTCCTAGATGCCGGACGAACCGTAGTACGACTCCTGCCCCCATTAGTCATAACCAAACCCCAAATCGACCAAGTCATAAATACACTAGATATTGTATTGGAGGAAGAAACAAATGAGCGAGCAAACAACAGCCGTACGGTTTCTAACTAATCTCTTAGGTATCTACAGCCCAAGCGGCAAAGAACAAGCCATAGCCTCATTTCTAGCCACAGAAATGAAACGCTTAGACTTTGAAGTCGGCATCGACACCATAGGTAACGTCATAGGCGTCATAGGTACCGGTAGCCCCGTTCTTTTGCTCTGCGGCCACATGGACACCGTCGCAGGCCACATGCCCCTGCGCGTCGAAGAAGGCAAAATCTATGCCCGCGGCGCAGTCGATGCCAAGGGCCCCCTAGCAGCCATGGTTATGGCAGCCGCCCAAGCCGCCAAAGAACCCAACTTTAAAGGCAAAGTTTTGGTCGTAAGCGTAGTTGAAGAAGAAGCCACAAGCAAAGGCGTTCGTCACCTCATAACCGAGGGCATACACGCCGACTATGCAATCTTTGGCGAACCCAGCGGAGTAGAAAACATAACGGTGGGCTACAAAGGCCAAATCCAACTAAAAATAACCCTAAAAACCGAAACCGGCCACGCCTCCACACCCTGGCTCTACGACAACGCATTAGATAAAGCCTACGAACTCTGGAAACAAATCAAATCCGCCTGCACCTTCCCCTCAATGGATCCCAACGAAACCCCCTTCACCTCCATAACCGTCTGCCTAGTCCAGATGATTGGCGGAGAAGGCAACTCAGTCATCCCCTATGAAGCCGAAATGATCCTAGACGTACGCGTACCTATCCAATTCACCACCACCCAAGTCTACGACAAAATGATAAAAATAATCGCCAACTACCAAAACACCAACCCCAAAGTCAACATAACCCCCACCATACTTGACACCGTCGAACCCTTCGAAGCCAACAAATCCTCCCCAATAGTCCACGTACTCTCCTCCTCAGTCCGACGCATCCTAAACAAACCCGCCACACTTCTGCGCAAAACCGGCACAGGAGACATGAACCTCCTAGGCAAAGCCATGAACCTACCCATAGTCACATATGGCCCCGGAGACTCACACCTCGACCATACCACCGATGAACACATAGAAATCAACGAATACCTCCAAGCCATAGCAGTATACAAAGAAACCATCCTGCGACTAGCCGAACTACATAACAACAAAAACCCAAATACAACCAATAAATCCCCCTAACGTGAGTATTTTAGAAAACAAAAAGCGCCCACTTATCCGCATTGTTGTGTGTTTCTTTTCATCACTTGTTGCTTGTTCGGTAGGTTGTTGCTTATGTACTATTCACTATATCGCAAAGTGTAGTAATCAATCGCTCGCGTTCATTGCTTCCATCGGTGCGAAATCGCACAATCGGCAGTCCATGTTTTTTAAGAATCTCGTTTTTCATCACGTCGCGTTCTGCTTGGCGTGTTCCCTCCGAGTGAACTGCTGTGCCGTCAACCTCAACGATTAGTCTAGGAGATTTCCCAATGGTATCAAAAATTAGAAAATCAACGTGTGTGAGAATGTTTGCAACATACTGTTTTTCAGATGGTGTAAGTTTGTTCATATCTCGGATTATCATTTTAAGTGGAACGTGCGCTGCGATGTCAAACCGCGTAAATCGTTCGTCTTTTAACACACTCGCAATAAGTGTGTACATAAGATTTTCGCTGTCGTATTCTGATATGCGTTTCTGGTTTTTGAGATACTCTTTTCTGCGTTCAGCATAACTCTTATACAAATAGTCAAAAACCGAGTAGACGGTACTTTTCACTATCATACAATTATTGTATTCAATATAGCGCACAAGATCTCCAATATTTGTGTCGCTTAGCGTATCCCACTCGTTTACAACAACTATCAGTTGCTCAATTGCCCGAGAAATTGCTACATTTAAACGATTAGCATTGTCAGCAAACGGTGTAATTTCATTGTCAACTGTTGAGAGAATAATAATGTCTTTTTCCTGCCCTTGAAATTTATCAACCGTATCCGCCTTGATATTAGTATCAACAAACGCTGTTTGTAGTGCGTTAGTTTGTTTGCGATAAGGCGTGACAATTCCAACGTTGCCGGTTTTTACATCAAGATTTTGCTGAGAAATAATCTCAGTTTTGATAACGTCAATTTGCCGCTGATTAATGTGATTACGTTCGTGGTTACCCTCAGCGGTTTTATATACGCACAACGGTTCACGGTCGGACTTTGGTGTGGTGAGTATAATTAACTGGTTATCATAGAATTTTTTGTTGCAGAACTCGATAATTTTTGGATGACAGCGATAATGTTCACGTAGCAAAGTTTTTGGTGCATTAGGGAATAATTCAATCACTGCTGACAGCAGACTGTGTTTTTTATAGCGATAGGTATCGGGTAAAGCAAATTCTGCGAAAATGGCATCGGTTATTGTGGCAGTACTTGAATCCACAACGTTTGGCAACTGTTTCAAATCGCCGACAACGACTGCTTTTCGAGCGCACGAGAGCGCAAGTGCACCGGTGCATAAGTCGACTTGCGATGATTCATCAATTATCACATAATCATACAATACGTGTCTTGACAGGCTGTTGCGCAGTGAGTATGTTGTACTTAGAATCACTGGATAGTTTTTTATAAAATTCGTTGAGTTTCTCCAGAGGTCGTCTATGTCATATTTCTCTCTTTTATGTTCATCAAATTTTTCTGAGAGTTTGTGGCGGAAAATCTTCATCGAAATCTCTGAATACTCTCGCATTTTTGCATCAAAATCAAATGTATCAAGCGCATTTGTCAACATAGAAATGCGTTTTGTCAGCTCGGCGGCTCTTAGTTCGTAGAACTGATGTTGAAATACTGTGATGATGTATTCACGTGGATACTGTTGGAGCAAATTGTTGTTTTTTTGTTTTATTCTGCTGGTGAATCCGCGTTGTTCGAGGATTCTTTTTATAAACGCGATTAGCCCTTTTGTGCGAGCGGATTCTTCATAGGTTTCGCTAAGTAGCCACATTTCAAGTGCACGTCGGGAGGTTTCAACAGTTTGTATCTTTGAAGAGGGGGTTGATGGTGGGTTTATTTGTTTAGAGTATTGTTGAAAATGTTTTTGTTCGGTCTCAATTGCTGATATTTCTTGTTTTAGTGCGGCAAGTTCATTTTTTTGGGCAAGCTTTTCACGTAAAAGACTGTAGAGCTGTTTTAAAGCCTGTTGAAGCGCATCAGCTGTTTCTACTTTGAGACGCCAATCCGATATGTCGGGTAGGGGTTTCTGTGAATTAATAAATTCTTTCTTGTTTTCTGAATTGCCGAGATAAGCCGCAATGAAATCAATATCGTATTTTTGCAGTTTTTCCAATACATTCATCGTTGCGGAATTGTTACTTGATACAACAGCAACACTCTCACCAAGCATGACTGCGTTTGCGATAATATTGAGAATCGTTTGTGTTTTACCCGTTCCGGGTGGACCCTCGATAATGCACAGCTGATTTGCGAGCGCTTTGTCAACTGCATCTTTTTGGCTTGCGTTAAATCCAAAAGGATATACTGGCTCAAACGCTTTCTCCATATTATTATGTTTTGTAGTTGCAACTTCTGGGAGTTTTCCGGAAAGAAACGCCCCAAGACTACTCTCCGGAGTGATAAATTTAATTTTTGAATAATTGTGTGAAAGGATATTTAACTCCTCTCCGTTATCCAACTTGACTTTCAGTCCGGTTTCATGTGCGATGCGTTTTAAATACTCAAAACATTCCTGGCCCTCTTTCTTATTCTGTAAGGTTTTGATGAGTTGCACATTGTTTGCGCTATATGTAAACGCTTTACCATTGTTAAAAATCACCTCATATTTCTCGCCAACAAGCCGCACGTCGCGGATGCTGTCGGTTTTGTCCTCGCCTTTGAGGTATATACAAAATTGCTTGTGCTTATCTGGCATGATTAATTTACATCAATTGACTGAAACCATATAACCTTTCATCATTATTGTTTTTGGTGGTTTTGTGTAAATTATATAAAAATATCATTCTGTTGTGGTGTAACTTGGATTTTACAACAGCGTGGCAATAGTGATGCGCACAGCCTGCCGAAACCTTATATTAACAAAAAAGTCTTTGATGAGCGGAGCTAAACCTTATGAAACGATATGAATATCAAACCAAGGTCATAGATGCTAAAGGCTGGAATGGTGGCAAAGTCAACATTGAAGACCTTGATAAAGTCCTAAATGAATTGGGCAGTCAAGGTTGGAGACTGGTTGAAAAAACTGCGTCTAATGAAGGCATGGGTAACACAAGATATATTCTCTGTGTGTTTGAGCGCGAATTAGAATAACCCTGCAAACAGTCGCCAACACACAATTGAGAACCTTCCCCTTTCATATTTATTAGAATTTTCTACATCCACATAGCGACGTTTGCTAAATTGCGGTATTCAAATAAAATTAAACATCTTTTATCATCTGTATATAGTCCAAGGTTTTGTATCCGAGTTTACAGTATAGCTCTATGGCTTTTTTGTTTTCTTTTTTAACCTCAAGGCGGAACCGTTTAGCTGATAAATATGTCTGCTCCATAAATTGTATGAATTTCTTTCCTAATCCCTTTCCTTGATGTGTTTCGCTGATATAGAGATCTTCAAGCAATACGACCATACCTCCTACTTCGGTCGCATAAGAAAACGCTAAAACAGCAAAGCCTGCTGGTGTCTCATTATCCTCTATAATAAGCACGCGTATAAACGGAGATTTGTTTACTGCAACCTCAAAGATTGTCTCAAGTATATGGTCGTCTAAATTGTGTGCTACCGCTTCTGACGCATAGAATTTTTTTGCCATTTCCAAAAATACTCTTTTGTCTTCTTGGCTTATATCCCGTATCCTGTTTTTGTCTTTCATACTTTTATTCTCCCTATCGCCAGCTCTGCTACCGCATATACATATGGTATCGACTAATTCAATCAGTCTTAAGGTGAAATAAAATGCCTATCAATGTCTCATCACAATGATTGGTTCGGATTTCTATTGACCTAATGGCGGACGGGGAGGGATTTGAACCCTCGACCCCCAACTTAGGAGGCAATTTCGTCATTATCGATGGTAAAAAGTATTCTATAACTCCATTGGAGCCGAATAATAAATCATTTGATACGCATATAGATTTTAAGGATTATGAGATTTACCTCAGTAAAAAGTATTCCAATAAGAAATATGCAAGAATACAATATAATCATGCACGAAACTATCAAGAACTGCTGATTAATCCGTCTAAGTTTCTAACAATTCCATCAGGGCAACGAAGAAACATTATGAAAGCTATGATGTGTTTAGCTAAGTATCTTGGATGTTATGAAGAGTACAAGAGTAAACTCAAGAATTATGGTATTAAATGGAGCAATGAGGATACAGCTTTCAAGGGATTCTTATCAATCTTTAACAAGAAACATAACACGTTGCCGGAATATCTCAAGAAAGTATGGTTACATTTGTCTAATGATGAGAAGATTCTGGTTAAATTCTTAGCAGTGACTGGTTTACGTGCTGGTGAAGGAATCAATTCATTCAACTTGATTATCTCTTTGAATTCTAAGAAGAAACTTGATGATTACTATAATAAAGAACTGAATGTATTGGAACATTTCAAGTTCGGAGATCTCTTTCTCAGAGGCACTAAGAACACATACATCAGCTTTGTTTCTCAGGAGCTTATCACTGAAATCTGCCATTGTGAACCAATAAACTACAATGCGTTACATTGTCGTTTCAAACGGAGAGGGTTTAAGTTGCGATTGAAAGAATTGAGAAGTTTTAACAATACTTTCGTTAGAAAAAGTGATGTGATTTCGGAGCTTACAGATATTCTCGCTGGACGTGTTCCGAAGAGTGTATTCTGTAGGCATTATTTAGCTGAGGATATGTTGAAGTTTAGTAAGCAAGTGCTGATGATTCAGGAGGGCTTAATGAATGCATTATTTGAGTCATAATGATACTTATTAATTGATTTTGAACGTATTCTTTTTTTCCCTTTTTTAGGACAATAATTTGGAGGTTTTTTTGTGATTTTGTGGTGATTTTGAAAGTTTTTCAGTGTTTTTCACGTGTATGTGTATCGTTAAAGTTCCGATATCATTTTTCTCTTTTTTTGGGTTTTTATCGTATATTTTACGATATCACACCTCAAATTGAGGTCTTTTCACGTTTTAAAGGCTGTTTTAAGCTCGGATTTCTGGGACAGTGGGGACTGTTGGGACAGGCTTTTGAAACTACTAAGAATATAATTTTTTAAATTATTTTTCGTTGTATTTGTAAAACCTTGTCCCAACTGTCCCATTTGTCCCAGACGTGTTTTATGTTGTTTTTTCCCTATGTTGCATTTTATACAGTTTTCACCCTCAGACCCATATCTTCACCAGATACACCCATGCTTTGAGTCACCCCTCTTGAATTCTTGCTTGAAATCAAGATACAGATAAAAACCACAACACCACAAAGAAACAGTATTACGAAAAAGAAAAAAGTAAGACTGAAGAAGCACCCCCCCTCTTTCCTCCGACATTCCAACCAGCCCCTCTGCCAAATAGTCAGCAGATAATGGAGACAGAAATGTCGGAGGGGGGGGAGAGAGAAAAAGTTTGTTGTGCCGTCAGATAGCTCTTCTTATATTAGCATAGTTTTCTCGATGTTTTTAAATAAAGACATATATCACATAGACATAGTTATTGCTTGGTGGGGTGGCAATAAAAAATGGCTTCCTTGTTGCAGTCTCCAGATGGCTTAGCAAAGAAACTCAGGAAAGTTTATCATGATTGCGAAGAGTCATTTTTGGACTATTGTAGTAAGTACAAAAAGCAATGTTTAATCATTATAGCTCTATTTATTGCATCCACTGTAATAGGTGTAGTTTATACTTTTTGTATTAGAGATCACGATATGTTTTTTTTGAATATGCTTGCTGCTTGGGGGGTATTTATAGCAATTATATTCACTGGATATTTCATTAGAGCAGTACACAAAAAGGATAAATGGCTTTTAGTATTGACTGTGCTACCTTTAGCATTTTTTATTTATGTTGGCATATTTTCCGGTACGTGGTCTGATGCGGCTGTTAGTGCTTTAACAGGTGTGGGTGCTACGTTTCTTGGCCTCTTTGGTGTTTTTGCTGGATATGTGATAATTTTTTATAATGATTTGGTTAACAAACTGGAGGCAAAACTTGAATTTGAAAGAAAAGGAAAGATCGAAAAGGCCAAAATTGAAATGGATAATGCGAGAAAAGAAAAGATGAAAACATTACGTTATATTGTAGGGATATTCTGGTGTCTTTGTTTGTCTTTGCTTTTATCGTTTATCTCTTTAAACTATTTGGCCTTAAAGCAGTCAGGAAACGATTTTGTAGGTGAAATTTCTGGTGGTCATCCGTATAGAGTTCTGTTTTTCGCAGTCCTTTGCTTGTATTATGGATTGTTAGGTACACTTTATTTGATATTACAGTTTAGTGTGAAAAATAAAACTGTTGGATATGAGTTGAATTCTAAACCTGTGTTAAGTTCCGAACCTGACTACTCAATTTGTTCACCACTGCCTTTGATGATAACGTTAAGTTCTGAATCTGAGTTAAAATCTGAATCTAACTCTCAAGAAATCGGAGAAGAAGAACGATAATTTAGGCTGTTATCAATCCTCGAAACTTAACAGGAAAGAGGTCACACACCATATCAATAAGGGTCACAATGCCCCTGTTCAATGATGTGTCTTCCTGTCCTTCTGAAGAGTAAGCCGGAAGCTTACAAATAAACAATAAAAATGTATTAGATTTAAGCCTTCTGGGGATTATCTCTTTCGAAACGAAGAC